>DATHGL010000121.1:0-9268 GCA_035317625.1 Gemmatimonadales bacterium
CGATCCCCAGGTACGCGAACCCCATCGCGCGGCCGCGCGCCGCCGTGAACCAGCGCGACAAGAGCACCTGGTTCGGGAGCGGGCCGCCGCACACGTTGCCGAGCGCGTTGAAGAGATAGAAGACGTAGAAGCCCGCCAGCGTGTGGATCGCGCCGAGCCCCGCGAGCGCGACGCCCGCCATCAGGATCCCCGCCACCATCAAGCGCCGCGGGCCGAACCGGTCCACCATCCAGCCGGCGAAGAAGCCGAACAGCGGCCCGACAATGAGCTTCGAGATGGCGTTTCCGGAGGTGACCTGGGCGCGCGACCAGCCGAAGTCGCGCACCATGTAGTCGTAGAAGAACGGCAGGCCGTAGAGCGCGATACCGACGATCGCGAACAGCGCGAGGAACGACGTCGCGGCGACCCGCGCCTGCGCGGCGCGCGTGCTCACAGGTTCCCGCGCGTGAGCTCGCCCACGGCATGGTCCACCGCGCGCGCGGTGAGGGCCATGTAGGTCAACGAAGGATTCACACAGCCAGAGCTGGCCATGCAGGCGCCGTCGGTGACGAAGAGATTGGGCACGTCATGCGCCTGGTTGTGGGCGTTGAGCACGGACGTCTTGGGGTCCTTGCCCATACGCGCCGTCCCCATCTCGTGCACGCTGAATCCCGGCGGGCCGTCGTGGTCGTACGTCTCGACGTCTTTGCACCCAGCGGCCGCGAGCATCTCGGCGGCCTGGGTTTTCACGTCTTCCCGGATCGCGCGCTCGTTCTCGCTCCACGCGCAATGCACGCGCAGCAGCGGGACGCCCCACTGGTCCGTGCGCGCGGGGTCGAGATCGACGTAGTTCTCGTGACGCGGCAGGCACTCGCCGTATCCCTGCATGGTCATCTGCCACGGGCCCGGCTCCCGCAGCTGCTGCTTCAGGTCCGCTCCCAGCCCGGGCAGCAGCGCGCCGCGCGCCCACCCGTCGCGACTCGCGCCCGCCTGAATTCCGTAACCGCGGATGAATCCCAACTTCGCGTCTTCCTTGCCACCCACGTTGCGGAAACGCGGGATGTACGTCCCGGTCGGCCGCCGGCCGTACACGTACTTGTCGAGGAGACCGGGCACGGTGCCGCTGGCACCGGCCTTCGAGATGTGATCCATCAGGTTGTGGCCGACCTCGCCGCTCGAATTGGCGAGCCCGGTCGGAAAACGCGGGCTGGTGGAATTGAGGAGGATCTGGGCGGTACCGAGCGTCGACGCGCAGAGAAATACGAGGCGTCCGGCATATTCGCGCGTCTGTTTCGTATTCCTATCGATGACGCGCACCCCCACCACGCGGTCCTTGCGTTCGTCGTAGATCACGCTGTGCACGATCGCGTCGGTGACGACGGTCAGCCTTCCGGTTTGCTGCGCAGCCGGGAGCGTCGCGCTCAGGCTCGAGAAGTAGCCGCCGTAGCTGCAGCCGCGGGCGCACTGATTGCGTGCCTGGCAGCGCCCGCGGCCGTTGTGCGGCTCGGTCAGGTTCGCGACCCGGGTGATGGTCATGTGACGCCCGGGAAACGCGCGCTCGATCCCGCGCTTCACGACGTGCTCGGCACAGTTCAGCGCCCAGGGCGGGAGAAACTCACCATCCGGCAACTGCGTGAGGCCCAACCGCTCACCGCTCACGCCGACGAAGCGCTCGACGTAGCCGTACCAGGGCGCCAGGTCGCGGTAGCGGACCGGCCAGTCGACGCCGTGGCCGTCGCGCAGGTTGGCCGCGAAATCGAGATCGCTCCAGCGCCAGCACAGCCGTCCCCAGATCAGGCTCCGCCCGCCCAGCTGATAGCCGCGGATCCAGCGGAACGGGTGATCCTCGGGTGTGATGTAGGGATGCTCCCGATCGTTCACGAAGAAGTGTCGGGTCGCTTCCCCGAACGCGTAGTTCTTGCTCTGGATCGGGTAGTCGCGCTCGTACAGCTCCTGCTCGCCGAGTCCACGGTGCGCGAACTGCCAGGGCTGCAGCCACTCCGTGACGTAGTCCTTGCCGTGCTCCACGTGGCGGCCGCGCTCGAGCACGAGCGTCTTGAGCCCCTTCTCGCAGAGCTCTTTGGCGGCCCAGCCACCGGTTATCCCTGAGCCGACGACGATCGCATCGTACGGCTCGTCGCGCCGGGTCACACGGCCCACGTCCGGCCGACCTGCGCCAGCGGCACGCACCCGTCATAGCGGCCCGGAACCGGGGCGTGGTGCAGCTCCCGCGTGGCGCCGGTCTGGGAGGTGTAGTAGCCGACGAGCGTCAGCTGCTTCAGCGTGCGGAAGAACGGCGTCTCCAGCGGGTCTGGGCCTGCGGCGAAGGCCTCGCGATCGAGCACCTCCAGGAGCGCTCGCTGGTCGGCGACGGTGCATTGCAGGAACGGGTGACCCGAGATCCGGCCGGCACGGGCGTCGACGTCGGCCAGGCCCGCGAGAAAGCCCTTCCGTTCCGGCGCCGCGTAGGACTCCGCCAGCATGGCGTCGATAAAACGGTGCACCCCGGCGGTGCGGGCGCCCGGCGTGTCGGTCTCGGGGAGAATGTGCTCGGCGATGGCGGCCACGAGGTCCGCCTGCGGTCGCGTGAACGCGCGGGGCACCCATGCGTCGTCGGGAACGCGCGCCGCCTGGCAGCCGGCCAACACGCCGACCACCGTGGGAGCGGCCAGCGCGCCCCCCAGCAGGACGGCGGCGCGGCGCAACGCCTCGCGCCGATCGATTGTCTCCTGCGCGCTTCGTCCAGTCTGTGTCATCTCGGCCGCCCGCAGGCGGTGTTGCAAGACATGCGCCCGCCCTTGGAGGGAGTCATCAGGCGGGTGTCGAAATGGGAAACTCCGCCGATCCGTCACGGGGCGCAAGCGCGACAGCGTGGCCATCTCGGGATGTGGCGGCGCTGCGCTGCGGCGCCGAACTGCGGGGCGATCGCCTCGCGAGCGCCTGGTCGCGTCGCGGCCGCGCGACAACCGTGGAAGGCGAGCATCGCAGGAACGCCCCGATTGAACAGTCCAGCGTTCGTCGCGACGTGATCTCAGAATCACTTGCCGGGGCGTTGCCCGCGTGATCGACGTCACGGGAGGGGCACGGCGTTTGCGGTCGCACTGTGGAACCCGGAATTCCGTCGACCGAGAGGATCGATGTGAAGCGCTGCAGCGTCGTCACCCCGAGAGGCCTCTGCCTCTCGCTTTTTGTGCCGTTGTGCGCGCTGCTACCGCTCCAGGCCGCGCGCGCGCAAGAGACAGGCCCGAGCGCGCCCCCCTCTGAAACCGGTACCATCGCGGGCGTGGTGACGGCAGCGGAAGCGGGAACCCCCCTTCCGAACGTCCGCGTGACACTCGAGGGGATGGCCCTCGGTGCAACCGCGGGTGCCGACGGCCGCTACACCATCGCCCGGGTGCCGTCCGGAACGTACCGCCTTCGCGCTCAACTCATCGGGTACCTCGTTACAGAGCTGGGGGACGTCGCAGTCACCGCCGGGCAGGCGACCACGGCAGACTTCCGGCTGCAACCGCTCCCGGTCACCCTGCAAGAAGTCGTCGTCGTCGGGTACGGCACGCAGGTCCGCAGAGACATCACGGGTTCCATCTCATCCGTCGCAGCCGCAGACTTGAAAGCCACGCCCACGGTGAACGCCGTCGACGCTATCCAGGGGCGGGTGGCAGGCGTGGACATCGTGACCACCGGCCAGAAGCCGGGCGATGGTGTCAGGGTCCGGGTGCGCGGCGCGCGCTCCATCAAAGCCGGCAACGATCCGCTGTACGTGGTGGACGGGATTCCCGCGGCGGGGGTGAGCGATCTGAACCCGAACGACATCGAGTCGATCGAGGTGTTGAAAGACGCCTCGGCGACGGCGATTTACGGATCGCGTGGCGCGAACGGCGTCGTGCTCATCACCACGCGCCAGGGCAGCGCGGGACCGACGACCTTCACGTACGACAGCTACATCGGGGTCCAGCAGGAGCGAAGCCGGGTGCCGATGATGAACGGCCAGCAGTTCGCTCAGCTCAAGCGCGACGCGAACCGGACGGTCGGGAACTATCATTGCGATACCAGCGTCGCGGCCTGCGATTCCGGCGATGCGCAGCTCTTCTTGCCGGTCGAGCTGGAGTCGATCAGGGCCGGGCGCTCCACGAATTGGCAGGATCTGGTGCTCCGGCAAGGTCAGCAGGTCAACAACGAGATCCGCATCGCGGGCGGTGACGAGCGGACGCGCTTCGCGTTGAGCGGGGGCCAGCTCACTCAGCGAGGCATCTTGTTGGGTCAAGACTTCACGCGGCGGTCTGTGCGGTTCACCCTCAACCACGAGTTGAACGAGCGCCTCAAGGTGGGAAGCTCAGGGTGGCTGGTCCGGACGGAGCAGAACCTGGGGAGAGGCGACGGCGTCTACAGCGAGGCGCTCGGCAACAACCCCCTTGGCGTGCCGTACGACAGCACGGGGAAGCTCCTCTTCAAGCCGACGCCCGACGGGCAGCGCGTGAACCCCCTCTCCGACGTACAAAACTGGGTCGACAACCGGGCGAACACGCTGGTGTCCGGCACGGTGTTCGCCGACTACCACTTGACGGATGCACTCTCCTGGCGGGTGAACTTCGGCGGGAGCGTGAGCTCGAACCGGCGGGGCGTGTTCCAGGGGGCGGAGACCCAGGCCAAGCAGGGCAGCGGCGCGGACGCGGGGCTGTGGGACAACCGCACCACCGCGTACACGCTGGACAACATCCTCACGTTTCGCCGCAACGTGGGCAGCGACCACCGCCTCGATCTCACCCTGCTGTACAGCATCCAGCAGCAGCGGACCGAGAATGACACCCTGCACGCCACCGGCCTTCCCTACGAGCGACAGCAGTTCTACGACATCGGGTCCGCTACCCACGTCGACGGCATGGGCAGCGACCTGACGGTTTGGGGTTTGCAATCGTACATGGCCCGGCTGAACTACGCGCTGAAGGACCGCTATCTCCTCACTGTGACGACACGCGTGGACGGCTCGTCGCGGCTCGCCCCCGGGCACAAATACGCCGTGTTCCCGTCGGTGGCGCTGGCGTGGCGGCTGAGCGAAGAAGGCTTCCTCCGGCGCACCAACCTGTTCTCCGACTTGAAGCTGCGGGCGAGCTATGGGCACGTCGGCAACACGGCGATCGACCCGTATCAGACACTCGGATCCATGACCCGCGTGATGTATTCGCTCGGCGACAACCCGGCGCTGGGATACCGACCCGGCACGTTGCCGAACCCGGACCTCAAGTGGGAGAACACCGGCCAACTGGACCTCGGCCTGGAGTTCACCGCGTTGCGCGGCCGCCTCTCGGGTTCCGTGGACTACTATCGGGCGGACACGAAGGACCTGATCATGGAGCAGCAGATCCAACCCACCAACGGCTACACCAGCATCCTCCGCAACATCGGGGCGACCCGCAACACCGGCTTGGAAGTGGCGCTGTCGTTCGTGCCGGTCGAGAACTGGCACGGGCTGCGCTGGAGCCAGGACGTCAACTGGGCCACGAACCGCAACCGCATCGTGAGTCTCTATGGTGGCGTGAACGATATCCTGAACCGTTGGTTCATCGGGCAGCCCATCGACGTGTATTACGACAACAAGTTCGTGGGAATCTGGCAGCTCCAGGACTCCGCCCTGGCCAAGAAGTACGGTGCGGCCCCCGGACAGATCCGCGTCGCCGACGTCGATGGCAACGGGAAGATCGACGGCGACGACCGCGTGATCCTCGGGACGCCTTTCCCCGCTTGGACGGGGAGCATGACCAGTCGCTTCGACTGGAAGCGATTCGACCTGTCCCTCATGGCGGTGGCCAGGGTGGACTTCTTGGCGAACAACCAGTTCCGCACGAGCCAGAGCACGATGCAGGGTCGCTATAACAACCTCGTCACGGATTACTGGACGCCGACCCACCCCTCGAATTTCGAGTCCCGCCCCACCGCCAATCAGGAGAATCCGCCGTTCGGCGACTCGCGGCGCTACGAGGATGGGTCGTTTATCCGCGTCCGCAGCATCACCTTGGGCTACACGCTGCCCGGCGTCCACGGGGGGTCGTGGCACGCCCGGTCTCTGCGGTTTTACGTGACGGCCCTCGATCCGTTCCTGTTCACGCGCTTCCGGGGACTGGACCCGGAGTCACGGACCGGCACGAGCACGCGGTCGAGCGCCGGATACGCGGAGACCGCCGCCACGCCGGGCTACCGGACGCTGTTGACCGGCGTCACGTTGGGTTTCTAGAGGCCGGGAGGCCTGCATGTCGAGACGCACGATCGCAGGGCTGAGCGCCGGGTTGCTGGGTCTGGCCGCCTGCATGGACCTGAACGAAGACTTGATCAGCGGCCTGGCCAATCAGCCGTACCCGACGCCCGACGTGTTCCAGGCGCTGGTCAACGCCACGTACGAGCCGTTGCGGACCTTCTACGCGCAGGAGCGGGGCTTCACGCTCACCGAGTTCGGGACGGACATCTACACCAAGGGCGCCGACGGGAGCTACAAGTACGTCAACGACTACACGACGCAGCTGAACCCCGACGTCGACTTCATCCGCGACACGTGGACTGACTTCTATCGGGCGATCAACACGGCCAACACGGCGATCGCCCAGGCACCGACGGTGCAGATGGACTCGAGCCTCAAGACGCAACGCGTGGCCGAGGTGCGCCTTCTGCGGGCGCTGTACTACTTCGACCTGGTGCAGATGTACGGGCCCCTCACCCTCAAGTTCGAACCGACGACGACCCCGACCAGCGAAGCCGCGCGCGCGCCGGTGGACAGCGTGTACGAGGCGATCATCAGCGACCTGAAGTTCGCCGAGGCGAATCTCCCGTATCTGGCCAAGGACTACGGGCGCGGCACCAGGGGCGCAGCGCAGCACCTGTTGGCCAAGGTCTACCTGACCCGACTGCGCGACGCCGACTCCGCCGCCGACGAAGCCGCCAAACGGCAGGCAGGCGACTTCGCCAATGCCGCCGACTACGCACAGCGGGTCATCAACTCGGGTCAGTACGCGCTGCTGCCGCGGTTCGCCGACCTGTTCGACTTCCACAACGAGAAGAACGCGGAGGTCATCTGGTCGGTCCAGTACACCAGCGATCCGCTCACCACCGGCAACGGCAACAAGGGGCACCTCTACTTCCTGATGGAGTACGACGTGCTGCCCGGCATGCAGCGCGACATCGCCAACGGCCGCCCGTTCAAGCGCTTCCGGCCCACCACCTTTTTCTTGGGGCTGTACGATCGTACCAGGGACTCGCGCTATGAGAGTCAATTCACCCGCGTGTGGTACGCCAATAACGCGGCGACCATCCCAAAGGATGCTTCGGGCGTGCCGAAATTCCAGCTCGGCGACACCGCGGTCTACGTCTCGGCGACGGACTCAGACACGGTCCTGGTGAGGACCAAGCCGTACCGCGTCTACACGCCACGGACATACAGCAACAGGATCTTCCCGTCGCTGAACAAGTTCGTCGACCCCTTCCGACTCAGCGTGAACGATGAGCGCGGCTCGCGCGACTTCTTCGTCGCCCGGTTGGCCGAGACGTACCTGATCGCGGCCGAGGCGCTGCTGCGGGACGGGCGCGCGACGGAGGCGCTCCCGTACATCAATGCCGTGCGGCGGCGCGCCGCCATCCCCGGCCACGAGGCGGAAATGGAGCTCACCGTCGCCCAGCTCACCCTCGGCGAAATCCTGAACGAGCGGGCGCGGGAGCTTGCGGGTGAGATGATGCGGTGGTTCGATCTCGTACGGACGCACACGCTCGTGCCGCGCGTGCAGGCCTACAACTGGATGGACCCCGTCGGGTCGACCAGCATCCAACCGTATCACGCGCTGCGGCCGATCCCGCGGACGCAGATGGACGGCACCACCTGCTGCTACACGCAGAACCCAGGCTATTGACGTGCCCGACCCCGGAGTATCGCGCCGGACGTTCCTCTCAGCAGGCGCCGCAGGCCTTGTGGGGACGGCCTTCGGCACGCCCCAGCCCGCACCGCCTCCCCAACCTCCTCCACCTCGACAGCCTCCACCGGCCTCCCTGAGGCTCGGCGTGGCGAGCTACTCGCTGCGAAATTTCTCGCGCGACAAGGCCATCGAGATGGTGCAGGCGCTCGGGACGCCCTACGTCAACTTCAAGTCCGTGCACCTGCCTTTCGAGTTGTCGCCCCAGGAGCTGGAGGCGGCACGGAAGGAGATCGAGGCCGCGGGGCTCCAGATCGTGGGCGGCGGGGTGATCTCGTTCGACCAGGACAGCGACTCGGACGTGGAGAAATACTTCACCTACGCCAAGGCCGCCGGCATGCCGCTCATCGCCGCGCACGCCGCGCCGGCGCTGCTGCCGCGTATCGAGCGCTTCGCCAAGCAGTACGACATCAAGGTCGCGATCCACAACCACGGGCCGGAAGACAAGAACTTCCCGTCCCCCTACGACGCCTTGAAGCACATCCGGAACATGGATCGTCGCATGGGGCTGTGCATCGACGTCGGACACACCGTGCGCACCGGCACCGACGTCGTGCGGGCGATCGCGGACTCGGGGCCCCGCCTCCTCGACATGCACGCCAAGGACTTGCGCGATTTGACGGCCAAGGGAAGTCAGTGCATCGTCGGCGAGGGCGCGATCCCCATCGCCGCGATTTTCCAGCAGCTCGAGACCATCGGCTATCGGGGCTACGTCAACCTGGAGTACGAGATCGACGCCGACGACCCGTTGCCGGGGATGAAGCAGTCGTTCGCCTACATGCGCGGCGCGCTCGCTGGGCTCTTCGCCGGCCGCCGACATCCGCAATCCTGACCCGAGGAGGGGAGATGTCCCAGCACAAGAAGGCGATGCCACGCCGCGAGTTCGTGAAGGTGGCCGCCGCCGCCGCGGCGGCGCTCCCGGCGGCGCGCTACGCGAAGATCCTCGGCGCGAACGACCGCGTGCGCGTCGGGATCGTCGGCTTCTCCGATCGCTTCCGCCAGGCGCTCCTCCCCGCGTTCGGCAAGGTGGGCAAGGAGCTCAACTTCGAGATCGTCGCCGTTTCGGACATTTGGAGCCGGCGGCGCGATGAGGGTGTGGCCGGGATCGAGCAGGTGACGGGGGCCAAGCCGCGCCCGTTCCGCAACAACGAGGAGCTGTACGACGCGAAGCTCACCGACGCCGTCATGATCTCGACCCCCGACTTCCTCCACGCCCACCACGGTGTCGACGCGATGCGCGCGGGACACGATGCCTACATCGAGAAGCCGCATCGCGTCGACACCGTGGTGGGCGTGGAGGAAGTCGGGGGTCGAGATCATGACGGCGTCGGTGAGCTTCG
>DATHGL010000122.1:0-3845 GCA_035317625.1 Gemmatimonadales bacterium
CGTGGTGCCCCCTGTGCAAGGCGCTCGAGCCCGCCCTCAAGGCGGCGCACGCGCGGTACGGCGCCACAGTGCAGTTCGTCGCGATCGGCGTCGGGGTGAACGAGACACCGGCCTCGATCAAACGCCATCTGGCAGACCACCCGCTGCCGTTCCCAGTGTGGTACGATGCGAGCGGCGCCGCAGTGCGCGCCTATCTGGCGCCCACGACGTCCTACATCGTGGTGCTGGACAAGACTGGGAAGGTCACCTACACCGGCGCGGGAGCGGAGCAGGACCTCGCTCCCGCGCTCGAGCGTCTCGCCCCGAAGTAGCGCCGCTACTGTCCCTCGGCCGGCTTGGGCGTGATGCGATCGATCGCCCCGGCCAGGTCCTTATACGACTGTGGGTCGATTTCCCGGAACGGCGCCATCGTATACGCGATCTTGCCGTCCGGCCCCACCACAAAGAGGTTGCGGTTGTCGAGCCCAACCTTGGGATTGTGGGCGCCGTAGGTCTTGCCGATCACGCCGCCCGTGTCGCTCGCGAACAGGAACGGGAACTCGTCGTCCTTGGACCACGACGCGAGTGCGTCGACGGGGTCCGTGCTGATCCCGATCAGCACCACGTTGCGGCCATCGTGAAACAGCTGTGCGTACTGATCACGGTACGCATGCATTTGGATCGTTCACCCCTTGGTTCGCGCCTTTTAGAAGAAGGCGAGGACGACCGTCTTCCCTTTGAAATCGCTCAAATGGATGGGTCCTTTGAGCACACCGTAGCGAGTGGCGCCGGGGAGCGTGAAGTCGGGCGCTGCCGCGCCCACCGCCAGCTCGGCAGCAGGCGCCGCCGGCTGCTGCGCGCGCGCTCCCGGGGCGGCGAGCGCCGTGACCAAAGGCGCGATCAGGGTGCATGTGAACCGCTTCATGTGGCGTTCTCCTCGAGGTGTTTGGGGCGTACCTCAAGGTACGCGTGGCCTATGCTCCGCGTCAGGCGTCGCCTTGTCCTGCGCGGCGCGGCGAGCCCGGCGCGCCAGCGCCAGCATGGCCGTCCCGAAGGCGACGAGCACCAGCCCCCAGACCAGATTGATCGGCACCCCGGTGGGTGCGGTGCCGGGCTCGCCCAGCGTCGCGCCGCCGTACGCGGCGAGCAGCGCGCCGATCAAGGCGAACAGCGTTCCCACTGGAATCCGCAGGTCGAGTCCCACGCCCGGCTCCCCGGATTAGAAGAAGATCACGTTGAGTACGACGGCGCCTGCGAGCACCAGCAGGGCGAGCGTCGTCGGTCGCTCGTACCACCGCCCCACGTCGTCGGTCGGTTTGGCCGTCAGGCCGTAGACCAGGCCGCGTAGCTGCTCGGGCGGACGCGGTCGCGTGGCGAGACTCACGGCGATGGTCACCCCGAAACAGGTGAGCCAGGCGGCGATGGCCGTCCAGAACGTCTGCGCGAGCTCGCTGGGATAGGTCGTCACGACCCCGAAGAAGCCGCCTTTCACGCCCACCGCCGCTCCCGCCGGCAGCGAGAGCCCGTGGTGTAACGCGGCCGCGAGCGTACCGGCCAAGAGGCCGGTGAACGCGCCGTGGCCGGTGGCGCGCTTCCAGAACATCCCCAACGCGAACGTCGCGAACAGCGGCGCGTTCACGAACGCGAACACGAGCTGGAGGAAATCCATGATGTTGTTGAACGACGCGGCCACGTAGGCCGCCGCGACCGACATCGCCACCCCGAACACGGTCGCGAGCCGGCCCATGGCCAGATAGTGCGCGTCGGGCGCGCCCCGGCGGACGTAGCCCTGGTACAGATCGTACGTCCAGACGGTGTTGAACGCGGTCACGTTCCCCGCCATCCCCGACATGAACGAGGCGAGCAGCGCCGTGAGGCCGAGCCCGAGCAGCCCGGCGGGGAAGAAGTGCACGAGCATCATCGGCGTGGCGAGGTCGTAGTCGAGCACGACGCGACCGCGCGCGTCGACGAGCGGCTCGCCGGTGCGGGGATCGCGCTTCGGCGGCACGAGGCCGGACGCTGGCGCGGAGGTCAGGGAGGTTGGGGAGGTTGGGGAGGCCGTGACGGCGGCGGGGCGCGGCTGACGCACGCTGCTCGCCGAGCTCACGACCAGCGCCAGCATGCCGGGGACGATCACCAGGAACGGGAACAGCATCTTCGGGACCGCCGCGATGAGCGGCGTGCGTCGCGCAGCGGTCATCGAGTTCGCCGCCATGGCGCGCTGGACCACCAGAAAATCGGTACACCAGTATCCGAACGACAATACGAACCCGAGGCCCATCACGAGGCCGAACCATTCGACGCCCACCGGGTTCGCCGCGGCATCGCCCATGAAGGCCCAGCTGTGGCTGTAGGCGCCCGGCGCGAATCCATTGGCGCTCGCGACCCCGGCCAGGCGGCCCACCAGCCCCGGCCACCCGCCGACGTCGCGCAGCCCGAGGAACACGAGCGGTCCGAACCCGAAGACAATGAGGAAGAACTGCAAGACTTCGTTGTAGATGGCGCTCGTGAGGCCCCCGAGGAAGACATAGGCGAGCACGATCCCGGCCGCCACCACGATGCTCAGGTCGAAGTTCCAGCCGAGCAGCAGGTTGAGGAGCTTGCCCATCGCGTACAACGATATGCCGGAGGAGAACACCGTCATGGTCGCGAACGAAATCGCGTTCAGGCCCCTAGTCTTTTCGTCGAACCGGAGCTTCAAGTACTCCGGGACCGAGCGCGCCCGCGAGCCGTAGTAGAACGGCATCATGAACAGGCCCACGAACACCATCGCGGGGATCGCGCCGATCCAATAGAAGTGGCTCGTGGCGATCCCGTACTTGGCGCCCGACGCCCCCATCCCGATCACTTCCTGCGCACCGAGGTTGGCCGAAAGGAACGCCAGGCCGGTCACCCAGGCGGGGATCGAGCGCCCCGAGAGAAAGAAGTCCTCGCTCGTACGGACATAGCGCCGGAGCATCGCGCCGATGCCCAGCACGAATCCGAAGTACAGGAGCATCACGGCGTAGTCGATCCCGCGGAGCGTCGTCATGCCGGGAGATCTCCCGTCCGCGGAGGGCTCAGTTCCCGATCGGCCGGTAGTTCACGTCCAGCGCCGCCAGCCGCTCGAGATGCGTGGCGAGCCGCCGGGTGAAGTCGGCGTAGTCGCGTCCCGCCCGTGGCGTCCACAGCACTTCGGCGAGGGCGCACAGCCTGGGAAACACCATGTACTCCGCTCGCTTCGGGTCGGGGATGTACTCGGTCCACAGCTGTCCCTGCGCCCCGAGCACGTACCGCGCGTCGTTCGCGGTCAGGGCGGGCGGAACGGGCTCGAACGCATACACCGTGTCGAGCGGCAGGTAGCCCCCGATCGCGAGCGGCTCGGCGACGGTGTCGGCCGACTGATAGTGATCGAAGTAGGTATGCGACCCGGGCGCCATCACCACGTCGTGCCCGGCGCGAGCCGCAGCGATGCCACCGTCCACGCCGCGCCAGGACATGACCACCGCGTTGGGCGCGAGCCCGCCCTCGAGAATCTCGTCCCACCCCACGAGCCTGCGGCCGTGCGCGGTGAGAAACTCGTCCATGCGGTGCGTGAACCAGCTCTGCAGCTCGTCCTCGTTCTTCAAGCCGAGCTCGCGGATCCGCGCCTGCGCGAGCGCGCTCGCTTTCCACTGGGCCTTCGGCGCCTCGTCGCCGCCGATATGGATCCAGCGGCCCGGGAACAGCGCCATCGCCTCGGTCAGCACGTTCTGATAGAAGCGGACGGTCGCGTCTCCGGGATTGAGGATGTTCTCGTCCACGCCCCAGGTGGTCCACACCGGAATCGTGTTTCCCGTGTTGCCGAGCTCGGGATACGCGGCGATGGCGGCCTGAGAATGGCCCGG
>DATHGL010000123.1:0-6653 GCA_035317625.1 Gemmatimonadales bacterium
GTACGGCGGCGGGGCGGTATGCCAAGCTCGAGCTGCTCGCGTATTACTGCCGAGACGCGGGCACAGCCTGCGTCACCTTCCGGTATGCCTACCAGGGCGGGGCGACCCGGCGCGTCGTCCCCTAGCGAAGAGCCCCCGACCGCACTCGGCCGGGGGCTCACGTCGTCGGTCTGGTTGGGGGCTTATTTCGGTGGCAGGATCTTGAACATGCCTGTGCCGCACACTGGGCACACACCCTTCAGCGCGGGCCGGCCGTTGGCCATCTTGACTTCCTGGGGGTTCGAAATCTTGCGCTTGGCCTTGCACTTCACGCAGTAGCCCTCATCCGCGGCCATCGGGGTTTTTCCAGCCTTTGCCATTGCGTTCCTCCGTTCAGGGGCAGGGCCAGGAGGCGGGACATTTCGGCTGCGGCCAGGGGTTGCTCCCCCGGGTTCACCCGCGCCTGGGACGGTGACAACATAATACGCCCTGCTTAGCCCGTGGGAGCCGGACCTGCCGGTGGGGCGTCCGAGAAGCCGTTTCGCTTGTGAGTTCCATCACAAAACGGCTTGGTGGCCGAGCCCCCACAACGGCACAGGACAACAACTTCCGCCGGTCGGCCGTCCTTCCTGGGGGGCACCGGCAGCTCCCGGCCGTCCGGGGTCACGATCTTGACCGGACCCTGGACGATGAGGGGGCCATTGGGCTTGGGGGTGATCCGCGTGAGGTCGTCCATGACTCAACATAACCGGCTCCTGGGGCGCCACCAAACGGCGCCGGCCTCCCGGGGCGACACTGGAGCCCGAAGTGCGCAAACTGCACGCGGTCGGTGAGCGGTCCCGAGTCCGCTCGATCGACGGCGCCGGGGTCGATGACGCGACCGACGCGGGTGTCGGCGGAACGGGCGCCTGACGGACAGGGTATCTTCCACCCGCACGCATGAGAACTCCGGCTTTTTTCCCCCTGTCGCTCTTCGCCCTTGGCTGTGTTGCGGAGCACGGACCCCTCACGAACCGGATGGCGCAGGCGGCCACGCCCTATCTGGCCCGAGCCGCGCGGCAACCCGTGAGCTGGCAGCCGTGGGGGCGCGACGCCTTCGCGCTCGCCGCGCGCCTCGACCGGCCGATCCTCCTTTATGTAGGCGCAGACGACTGCCGCTGGTGCGGGGTGATGGACCGCGAGGTATACGGTGACCTGGGCCTCGGCGCCATGATCGATTCGCTGTTCGTTCCGGTGCGGGTCGACCGGGACGAGCGTCCCGATGTGGCGCAGCGCTATGCGACGGCCGTGCACCTGCTCGCCGGCCTGCGCGGCTACCCCATTACCGTGTTTCTCACGCCCGACGGGTCGGCGTTCTTCGGGGGGACGTACTTTCCGCTCGACGACCCGGTGACGGGCCGCGGCCTGAAGCAGCTACTCCCCGACGTGGCCAAGAGCTACCGCGAGCAACGTGCTTCGATCTTGCGCCGCGCCGCTTTGGTGCGACAGCTGTCGTCGGGGCGCTCCGGGGTCGCGCACGGCGCGCCCAGGGCGACGAGGATTCAGCACGAGACCGAGGCGGTGCGGGCCGCGGTGGTAGCGGCGGTCGCGACTCACACGGGCCTTGCGAGCTTTCGCTCTACCCAGGCGGCCGGCCTGTTGATCGCCGCATACGCCCGCACCGGCGACTCCGTATACCTGGCGCCGGCGCGCGCCGTGCTCGACTACATGATCGACTCGGGGGACGCCGGGCTCGCAGCCAGCGCGCGGGACGATCCACCGGAGCTCCTGCGCGCCGGCTTGCTGCGTGCGCTCGCGGCGGCGTGGGCGGCGACGGACGAGCCGCGCTATCGCGACGCGACGCGCGACCTCGCCCGGCGGCTTGCCGGCGACCGCGCTCGAACGGCGGACCGCACGGTGTTCGCCGACCGCGATGCGTATGTGATTGGCTCGATTCTCGACGCCGCAGGGGCGGTCGGTGATTCGGGCACCGTGGCGCGGGCGAGCGCCGCGCTGGATACGCTGCTGCGGCGTGCGTACGGGCGCGGCCGCCCCGTCCGCCACGCGTTCGGTGGAGGCGCGCCGGTGCGCGCCCTGCTCGAGGATCAGGTGCAGGTCGCTTGGGCGTGCCTCGCCGCCCGCGACGCGACGGGCGAGCCGCGCTATCTCGCGATCGCCGAGGACCTCGTCAACGTGCTGGAGCGGGATTTCGCCGACTCCACCTCGGCGGGCTATTTCGAGGCCGCGGCGACGGATCCGGCGGCGGCGGCCCTCACCGAGCGCACCAAGCCGGTGCTCGACGACTTGCTCCCCGGTGGAAACGGCTCGGCGGGGAGGCTGCTCCTGCGGCTTGCCCGGACCACGGGCGACGTGCACTACCGACGGCGCGCCGAGGCCACGCTCGAGGCGTTCGCGGGCGCGGTCACCGGCGAGGGGCTGCAGGCGTCGAGCTATCTCGCCGCCATGCAGGAATTCCTCCGGAACCGCTGAGCGGTTCCCGTTCGCAACGTCCCGCCCTGCGCTAACTCCTGGCGTGCCGCGCGCTACCCCTGGTCGCGTGACGCCCTAATCGCCATGCAGGTCCTATGGATGTGAGGGGGGCGCCCCCCGATGCCGAGGTCGTCGCGCGCGTGCTCGGCGGGGACGCGGAGGCGTTCGGCATCGTGATCCGTCGCTACGAGGCAGGTCTGCAGCGGTTCGCGACGCGCATGCTCGGCAGTCGGGACGCCGCCGCGGATGCGGTTGCCGAGGGATTCGTCCGCGCCTACCGTCACCTCGCGAGCTGCCGCGAGCCGACGCGTATCCGCACCTGGCTGTATCGCATCGTGACGAACCGGTGCAAGAGTCATCTGGCGCGCCGGTCCGTTGCCGACGTCCCGCTCGACGACGCGCCGCCGGTGGCGGATCCCTCCGACAGCGCGGCAGCCCTGGAACGGGCGGAGCAGCTCGCCCTGGTGAACCGGGCCCTCACGGCGTTGTCGCCGGACAAGCGCGAAGCGTTCGTGCTGAAGCACGTCGAGGGACTGAGCTACGAGGAGATGGCGGCGGTCACCGGCGAACGGATTCCGACGCTCAAGATGCGGGTGCATCGCGCGCGCGAAGCCTTGTTGAAGGCGCTGGAGGCGTACGCATGAACACGATCGACCCGAGGATTCACCAAGCCCTGGACGGCGAGCTTCCCCTGGAAGGCGTCCCGGCCGAGCTGCGTCCCGTCGTACGGAGGATCGCGGCCGCAGCGGACCTGCTCGCCGCGGTCGGTCCCGCGGTGAGCCTCGAGTCGCGCGTGATGGCGGAGATCCGGCGCCCCGCACCCTCGCGCAGTCGCCGCCTGACACGCTGGCTCGCGAGCCCGCACGCCATCACGTTCCGCATTCGCCCGGCCTGGAGCCTCGCGCTCGCCACGGCCGCCGCGGTGCTCATGCTGTTCGTGGCGCGCGGCGGGGGCCCGGAGTTGAGCGAGCACGAAGGGCTCGCACAGTTCGTGGGGCGGTTCCCCGATGCGCAGTCGGTGCACGTCGTCGGTTCGTTCAACGACTGGCGTCCCCGCTCCCTCCCGCTCGAAGACCAGAACCACGACGGCGTGTGGCGCACCACCGTAGTGCTCCCAGCCGGCATCTACGAGTACATGTTCGTGGTGGACGGCGAGCGGTGGGTTCCCGACCATCTCGCGGAGCGTCTCGTCGCCGACGAGTTCGGGCGCGAGAACTCCGTCGTCATCGTCCGCCCGGTCCGGCGATGAAGCTGAGCGTTGCCCTCCTCGCCCTCCTCGCGGGCCCGCTCGCCGCCCAGTCGGCGCGTGCGCGCTTGGAGGGTCGTCTCCCCAGCGCCGCGATTCCCGCCGTCGACTCGCTCGTCCAGCTGGCGTTCCAGGAAGGACTCCCCACCGAGCCCCTGATCCAGAAGGCGCTCGAGGGGGGGGCGAAACAGGTCACGGGGCCGCGCATCGTCGCGGCGGTGCAGGTGAGCCTGGCGCAGCTGCGCGACGCGCGCGCGCTCCTGGCGCGCGCGGGTGATCGGCCGCCCCCGCTGCCGAGCGAGGTCACCACCGTCGCCTGGGCGCTGCGCCGTGGGCTGCCTGCGCCCGTGGTCGAGCGAGTGGTCGCCGCGCTCCCGCACGCGCCGCGCGCCGCTGCCATGCACGCCATCGCCGACCTCGTCGCCCATCACTTCGATCCGGACTCGGCGGCCGGCCTGATCATCGATGCCGTCCACCACGGGCTCCAGCGGGAGCGCTTGCTCGACGTGTCGACGGCCGCGCTGCACGAGCTGCAGCGTGGCCACACCCAAGCCGAGGCCATCGGCCTCGTGCGCCAGGCGCTGCCGAACGTGCCCGGACCCCCGAAGCCGACGCGCGGCACGGTCGCGGGCGCGCGCCGCCCCGGGGCAGCGGCGTCGCCCTGACGAGCGTTGCATGGTGTAACGATCGGCCCGCCCCGATCGGGGCGCGCGCGGGCCGTGACGCTGGGGGGGAGACGTGGGTCTCAACGGTGAAGCGGACCAGGGTGGTCCGCGCTATCCCTCTGGAGGTATCGAGACATGAACCGTCGCACGCTCCTCACGCTGGCGCTGCTTGCCGCTCCGGCGATCGTAATGGCGCAGCAGCCGTCGGCGCTGCAGGGCCAGGCACCGGCTGATACGTCGAAGGGGAAGGTCGCCAAGAAGACGATGGCGAAGAAGCACGCCGTGAAGAAACACGCCGCGAAGCCGGCGGCGAAGGACACCGCCAAAACCACCACGCCGTAAGCAGGCTGGCTCTACGAGGTGTAGTCGGCGTTGATCCGGACGTAATCCGGCGTCAGATCGCAGGTCCACACCACCGCCTCCGCGCGACCGAGCCCCAGGTCGATGCGGAGGCGGATCGTTTTCTGCTGGAAAATCGTGTGGGCGGCAGCGGCGTCCGGGTGTGCGGTCGCGCCGCAGCGGGCGAGGGTCAGCCAATCGCCGTCGGCCGCCACCTGCAGCGACAGGCGCTCGACGGCGAGCGTCACGCCGGCCGCGCCGGCTGCTGCGAGGATGCGCCCCCAGTTCGGGTCGGCGCCGTAGATCGCGGCTTTCACGAGAGCGGAACGGGCGATGGCGCGCCCCACCTCGCGCGCCGCGGCCTCGCTCACGGCGCCCACCACCTGGATCTCTACCACCTTCGAGGCGCCCTCACCGTCCGCGACGATGGCGAGCGCCAACGTCCGTGCCACCTGCTGTACGGCGTCTTCGAACCTCGACCAGACCGCGCCGTCGCGCGACGGGTCGACCCCGGAAGCGCCGCTCGCGAGCAGCAGGGCAGTGTCGTTCGTGCTGGTGTCGCCGTCCACGGAGATGGCGTTGAAGCTGCGGTCGGCCACGCGACGCAGCAACGGCTGCAGCGTCGCCGGCTGACCGACGGCATCGGTCGTGAGCACCGCGAGCAGGGTGGCCATGTCGGGATGGATCATTCCCGCCCCCTTCGCAATCCCGCCGACCGTGACCATGCCGGCGGGCGCTTCGAAGCGGACGGCGCAGTGCTTGGGGCGGGTGTCGGTCGTCATGATGGCGCGCGCCGCCTCCGGGCCGCCGTCCGGCCCGAGGCGCCCCGCCGCGACGCGAAGACCGTCCGCGATCTGTTCCAGGGGGAGCGGGACGCCGATCACGCCGGTCGAGAGCACGAGCGTGGTGCGGGCGGGGAGGCCGGCCGCCTGCTCGGCGGCCAGCGCCATCGCCCGGGCGGCGACGAGCCCCGGCGCGCCGGTGCAGGCGTTGGCGACCCGCGCGTTCATCGCGACGGCGCGGATCCGCCCCGGCCGCTCGGCGAGCAGGTCCGCGTCGTAGACCACCGGCGCGGCGCGGAGCGCGTTCTTCGTGAACACGCCTGCGGTGGCGCAACTCGTGGCGCTCACGAGCAGCGCCACGTCGAACGCGCCGTCGGCCTTGAGGCCGGCGTGCGCGGCGGCGGCCGTGAAGCCGCGCGGCGAGGTGACGGAGCCGTTCGGGACGTCGGAGAGGGCAGAGGGCATCGGCGGGGAAGATAGCCGGCGCCGGTCGCTTGTGTAACCGCCCGGGCCTCCTTATCATAGCACAACCTTCCCGGGAGGCCCGTTCGATGTCGGAACCGTTCTTGAGCTCCGACGACTACGACGAACGCGCACATCAGCTCTACAGCGATACACATTACGACGAAGCGATCGAGACCCTGCGAGAAGGCTTGGGGCTCTACCCCCACGCCGTCGAGCTGCACGTCGGCATGGGATACGCCCGGCTGGCGCGCGAAGAGTACGCGTGGGCGCGCCGCGCGTTCGAGGAGGCCGTGGGCCTCGACCCCGAGCACGAGGACGCGCTCGCGGGGCTCGGCGAAGTCCTCCTGAAGTTCGGCGACCGGGTCGGCTGCGTCGCCTGCTTCGATCGCATCGTCGCACTCGGCTTCCGCGACGACCACGACCTGATGCTCCAGGTCGGGCGCGCCCTGTTCCGCGAGGGCGTGCTCGACCAAGCCCGGCGCTTCTTCGAGGTGGCGATCACCGGACATCCGGACTCGGCGGAGGCAGCCGCCTGTGTGGGCTACGCCGCCCACCGCCTCGCCGACGAGGGAGGCGCTCTCTACTGGCTGCGCCGCGCGCTCGAGCTCGACCTCGAGCACGCCGAGGCGCGCATCTACCTCGCGAACCTGCTGTACGACCGGGGCGAGTACGAGGCGGCCCTCTTCCACCTCGAGCGCAGCGAGCCGG
>DATHGL010000124.1:0-10151 GCA_035317625.1 Gemmatimonadales bacterium
CAGGTTGCCGTTCCCGGGTGCGTGATAGTGGAAGTCGGGACGGGCGAACAGGGCGCCCCGGCTCCGGAGCAGCGGGTCGGTGAACGTCTCGTACGGGTCCGCGCCGGCGATGGGGATGCGGCGCTGCGCCACCGGGGTGGCGGCCCCGGCGTAGGCCCCGCCGAACAGCCGCACGCCAAGGCTCGTCCCGAGCCAGAACGGGGCGCGCACGCTCGCCTCGCCCGTGAAGCGGCCGAACGGTTCGACGTCGTAGCGGTCCGTGGACACGATCCCGGCCCCGGGGTTCTGGTAGACCAACCCGGCCCGGGCGGCGAGCCGTGCCCGCACCAACGCCGCCCCGCGGCCGAACGCCGTCGACACCCACGGGCCCGCCTCCACTGTGCCCGCGTCGTCCCACAAGCGACGGTCGAGGTAGTCGAAGTCGCTGGTCGCCATCCACAGGACGTCGAAGCCGGCGTGGGGATCGGCGCCGAAGCCCAGATGCCGGCGCAGCGCGCGGTCGATCGACAGTCCGGCGCCCACCCGCCCTTCCACGTCCCACGCGGCGAGGCTCGTTGCGGTGCGGGGCGTCACGTGGCGGATCGGGTTCGACCAGCGGCCGTACACGCCGAACCGATGGGTCGCGTCGCCCCGCGTGCCGATGGTGCCGAGGAGCAAGCCGCGGTCGTAGCGGCCGAGGTAGTTCGAGCGGTTGCGCAGGCCCAGGGTGGCGCCCCCGTGGTCATTCGACCAGGCGACCGGCAGCCACGCGCTCACGAGGCGATCGCGGCGCGCCGTCTCGCGCGTCGGATCGTCGATGCGCAGCTCCGTGAGCCCATGCCCGCCGAGCCCGCGCTGCTCCCGATTGTTGAGCATGTCGTAGTCGTGGGTGCGCCCACGCGGGTCGAGCATCAGGCGGCCGGGCTTGCGGCTGGTCGTGAACTCGACGCGCTCGGTGGCGGGCTCGCCCGAGGCGCGGGCGTAAATCGTGTCGCGGTCGCCGATCTCGACCGGCATGCGGCCGTCGCCCTTCCGCTCGACGGTCACCACGCTGCGCCAGCGGCCGTCCGCCAGACGGCGCCGCTCGACGCGTCGCAGCCGGTAGTCGACCAGCGGCGTCGCATGCAGCCAAGACCCGAACAGCCACTTCAGGTCCCGTCCTGATACCTCCTCCGCCACCCGCCGGAGCGCGTCCTCGTCCACGTGCTTGAGCTTCCAGCGAGCGAAATAGGTGCGCAGGATGCGCCGCATCGTTTCATCGCCCACCACGTAGCGCAATTGCTCGTAGAACAGCTCCGCTTTGGAGTAGACCATCTGGTTGTAGATCAGGAAATCGCCGAAGCGCTCGCTTACCGTCGCGACCGGCTCGCTCCAGCGGTCCAGGTCGAGGAGCAGCATCTCCGCGTCGAGGTCCGGGTACTGCGACTGGCCGGTGTGGTGCTCGAAGAACCAGCCCTCCTGGAAGTCCGAGAACCCTTCGTCGAGCCACCCCTCGCGCCACTCGTTGTTCGCGAGCTGGCCCATGGTGTACTGGTGGCCGGTCTCGTGCACGATCAGGCCCACGGACGCGCTGCCGTCCATGATCATCATGGGGAACTCGGTCCCGCCGCCCTCGATGCGGTGCACGTTGGTGAGCTGGGGCCACTGGTATTGCCCGAACAGCGAGTCGAGCCACGCGAGCGCCAGCACGGTGGTGCGGACGGCGTTCCCCTGGCCCCAGGTGGCGCGGTCGCCCGGCTGGTACAGCACCCGCACCACGACGTCGCCGTAGCGGCCCTCCTCGTACAGGTAGTCCGGGTTCAGGGAGAAGGCGAAATGATGGACGTCCTGGGCTCGGAAGCGGACGCACTTTCGCCCGGCCGCCACCGCTCCGCACCGGGGAGAGGGGAGAGGGGAGAGGTACCAATTGCGCTGATAGTCGATCAGGAGATGCGGGTCGGCTTTCGCGTGGTCCCAACCCGGGTCTCCCTCGACCGGGACGCCCGTCGCGCCGATGACCTGGTCCTGGGGCAGGTCGAGTCTGACGTCGTAGCTCGCGAACTCGCCGTAGAACTCGCCCGCCGGATAGAGCGGGTGGTCTTCCCAGCCGTAGCGGTCGTACACCACCACCTTGGGATACCATTGCGCGAAGTCGAAGCGCCGGCCCTGGCGTCCCTGGCGCCGCGGCAGCGTGGAGGGGCGCGCTTGCCAGTCGATCTCGACCGTGACGGAATCGCCGGGGCCGAGGGGCCGGGGAAGAGCCCAGTGGGCGATGGTCGAGTCGGGGGCGTAGGGGTAGTCGGGCCGCAGCGCCGCGCCCATCACCGTGGCGCTGGTGATCCGCTCGAACGCGTAGTCGGGGTCCGGCAGGTGTTGAAACCGCTCGCGCTGCTCGGCGGAGTCGGCGGCGGCCCAGCGCGAGCCGGGGCGGAACGCGTTCAGGTACTGATGGACGGAGAAGTCGCGCAGCGTGTCGGGGGAATGGTTCACATACGCGATGCGCGCGTGTCCCGTGAGCACGCCGGAGGGTTCGTCGAGCGAAGCGGTGATCTGATAGGCGACCTGCTGCTGCCAGTAGCCCGCGGTGTCGGAGGCCGCGAGGAGAAGAAGGAGGGGGAACATTCGGATGCGGAAACTACACGGGGGAGACCGCGCGGGCGAGCCCGGGGGCGCGGGCTCGGGCTCCGACCGCTCGTCGTTCAGAAGCTGGGAGAGAAGCTCACTTGCCACCGCAGCGCGAACCGCGTGTGGCTTGACGGGTAATCGGCGGCGTGCGACCAGCGATTCACCGCGAGCGGCGCCTCGAAACGCATCGTCCAGTCCAGGTCCTTGAGCTGGTGCCGCGTCACGATGCCGACACCGCCGTCGTAGAGCGTCGTGTACCACTGGCCGGGCGGCGACGACGGCACGGCCAGCGTATCCACCACGCCCAGGTCCACGAATCCCTCGAGCGCCACCTCCCGCACCAGCCCGGCGTCCCGGCGCATGACCGCCTGGGCGAGCTCCAGATTCACGCCCACGGCCCAGCGCCCGCCGAGGTCGTTGCGGAACGCCCGCAGGTTGGGGCCGCCGGGCGCCTGGTAGTAGAAGTCGGGCCGCACCAACAGCGCGCCGCGACTGCGCAGGAACGGGTTCGCGAAGGTCTGGTAGGGGTCCGCCCCGGCGACGCCGACACGGAGCTGTCGTACCGGAGTGGATGGGCCCAGGTACGCGCCCCCGAACACCCGCGCACCGAACGTGGTCGCGCGCGCCACCGGGGTGCGCACGCTCACCTCACCCGTCACCCGGCTGAATCCTCGGTAATGATAGGAGCGCCCTGACGCGCCCAGGGGCGTCCCGTGGCGATAGGCCAAGCCGACGCTGGCCGTGCCCCTCGCGCGCAGCACCGTGGCGCCGCGGCGCACCGCGGTGGAGATCCACGGCGTGATCTCGATCGAGCCGGCGTCGTCCCACAGCCGGCGGTCGAGGTAGGCGAGGTTGGTCGTCGCCATCCACAAGGCGCCGATCCCGATGTGGCGGTCCGCACCGACGCCGCGTGACTGCTGCAGCGAGCGATCGAGCGCGATCGCGCCGCCGGTTCGGCCCTCGACGGACCACGCCGCCAGGCTCGTGGCGGCGCGCCGGCCGAGACCGATAGGAGGACTGTTCCAACGCGCGTACAGGCCGACTGAGCTGGTGGCGCCGGAGCGCGTCGCCGCCGAGGCAAGGAACCACCCCCGTTCGGCGGGAGCGGTGCACGCGGGGGGCGCCCGCAGCCCCACCGTCACCCCACCATAGGCGTTCGACCAGAGCGCGGGCATCAGCCGGCGCAGCAGGGGATCACGGCTCGCCGCTTGGGCCACGGAGTCGCGCCGGTCCACCCCATGCGCCGCCCGGCACGGGCCGGGCGACGGCCATTGGACCCCAGCGCCGGAGGCGACGGTGGAACCACGGACGTGGGCGACGAGCAGCAGTACGAAAGGCAGCATCGGGATCGACGGTGTTGCGCAAAGATCGCGCCGGAGCCTCACGCGCGCAATTTCGCCGCCGGCCACGCACGGTCGGAGGCCGCTCTGGTGCGGTGACTCCACACGTTGAAGCGGGAGCCTCTCGCCTTGCCGCAGCGCGCGTTTCCGATGCCGCGCGCGACAATCGGACGCCGCTGCCGCGACATCGACTCCTCATGTTGGGCGCTCAACCCCGACAAGGAGTCACCATGTTGCACCATAGATCACGCGGGGCGGCGGTGGCGCTGCTGCTGACGGCGCTCGCCTGCTCCGAGCGGACCCCAGCCACGGCGCCCGTGGTCGCCACCGCCGTCACTGCGCCCGAGCGGCTGGCGCGCTCCCTCGCGCTCGCGCTCGGCGACGCCGCGTTCCGCACCTACGTGAAGACCGAGCTCGACCGGTCTCCGTTCCGGGAGCACAAGGTGTCGCTGGGACGCTTCCTCGTCGCCGGGAACGGGCGTGCCCTGGGCGTCATGGCGCGCGCCATGGGCGCCGCGCCGGCCAGTCTCGCCCGCGAAGCAGACCGCGCGATCCCGCTCGAGATGTACCTTCCGGTTCCCGGACATCGCCGGGCGTGGACCGGCGGGGACGACGTGCTGGTCGCCACCGCCATCGCGGACCACGACGTGCCCGTGGCGTTCGACGTGCGCGGCAACCGGCGGCTGCTCGATCCCGAGCGGCCGCCGGCCGCTCCAGTGATCGCCGTCGTCCCGGTCGAGACCGACTTCACCGCCGCGCCGGCGCCGCTGGTGTGCCTCTCGTGCGGTGGCGACGGCGGCATCACCCCGCCGCCTCCGCCGCCGACCCCGGGCCTGTACCTCACCAAAACCCATTTCGTGGACGATTTTGAGGGTTGGTTGAAAGGCGCACCCGAGTTTGAGGTCCACATCCTCGGTCAGAAAGGGCAGACCGACTCGCTGACCGGTTACCAATGCGCCGGCGAGAAGCAGCCGGCGCCCTACGCGTTCGACCAGAACGGTCTCGACTGGAGCGGCAGCGTGATGCTGTTCGGCAAGACCCAGCTCGATGCGTACAACGCCGCGCATCCCGGGCAGAACGTCCGCGTCTTTGTGGTGGAGGACGACGACACGGCGTGCGAGATCAAGGCGAACCGCGATCTGTTGGGCAACCTGCTCAAGAGTGTGGACGGCGCCTACAAGGCGGTGACCGCGGGGAACGACTCCAGCACCACCGCCCAGAAGGAGTTCAAGCGTGCCTCGGCGTTCCAGAAGCTCTGGGCGGCGATCGCGGCGTTCTTCAACACGAACGACGAGCTGGTGGGGACGGCGGTCGCATCCGAGATCGTGGGTGTGTCGTACGCCGGCTTCAACTGGATCGTGAAGGGTGCGGGCAACGGGACCAACGGCTGGATCAACCTGGAGATGAAGTGAGCCGGTTCCGGGCGATCGCGGCGGCGTGCGCCCTCGTCGTTCCGGCGCGCGCCGCCGCGCAGTGGAGCGTGACGGCGGAGATGGGCCTCGCCCGATTCGGGGGGAGCTCGCTCGACACGGCGGCCGCGGACCCGACGTCGTTGCGGCCGTCCCGACCCACGCTCGTCGCCCTCCGCCTCGGCCGCGATCTCGGCGCTATCGGATTCGCGCTCGCGCTCGCGCGCGCGCCGACCGGGCTGCTCGAGACGGGCCCCGATCTCGCGATCGTCGTGCCCGACGTGATGACGCTGTACGAGGTAGCGCCCGAGGTGGCGGTGCGAGTCGCACGGTCCAGCGCCGGCGCCACATGGCGCCTGCACGCCGGTCCCGTGCTCGACCATTGGACGGTCAAACACGACGGCGACCGCACGCGCTGGGGGGTCCACGTCGGATCGTCGCTCGGCTTTCCCCTGGTCTCGCGGCTCGGGGTGTCGGTGCGCGCGGGGGCCACTCTGACGCCCTCCGTGTTCGACGCCGCCGAGCTGCCCGACGGATTCGAGCGTCGCGCCATGTGGCGGACGGGGATAGCCCTGGGCGTGCGGTACTCCCTGTAGACCGCGGGTCGCGCGGGAGTTCTCTTTTAAGACGCCCGATCGGGCTCCTTGCGCCCGCCCGCGTTCCCCCCGCACCTTAACAGCTGACAAGGAGCGTCACATGGCGGAGAGCGTCTACAAGGTCATCGAGTTGGTCGGGACCAGCACGGAGTCGTGGGAGAAAGCGGCGGCGGCGGCGGTGAAGCGCGCCGCGCGCACGCTGCGCGACCTGCGGGTGGCCGAGGTTTCCCAACTCGACCTGCAGCTCAAGGACGGCAAGGTCGAGAGCTACCGCGCCAAGGTGAAAGTCTCCTTCAAGTACGAAGGCGAGTAATCGTCTGAGCACCGCCCGCGCTGAGTTCGCCTTTTCCACCGCGCCAGAGCCCCATCGCGTCCGGACGCGGGAGCTGCTGCGGCGCCATCCCGAGATCCGGGAGTTGATCGGTCCCAACCCCGCCACGTTCTGGTGGACGGCGGGCATCGTGGCGCTCCAGATCGTCGTCGCGTGGCTCGTGGCCGAGCAGCCGTGGTGGCTGGTGGTGGCCGTCGCCTACAGCGTGGGCGCGTTCGCCGACCACGCGCTCTTCGTGATGATCCACGAGTGCGCCCACCGACTGGTCTTCAAGCGCAAGGTGCCGAACATCCTCACGGCGCTGCTCGCCAACCTGCCGCAGTTCTTCCCGGGCGCCACGTCGTTCTCCAAGTACCACCTCAAACACCACGCGTTTCAGGGCGTGTACGAGCTCGACGGCGACCTGCCCTTCCGGTGGGAGGCGCGCCTCGTGGGACGCTCTCCCTTCCGCAAGGCGCTCTGGCTGCTGCTGTTCCCCGTGTTCCAGGCGATCCGGCCCTGGCGCGTGAAGGAGGTCCCGCTGTGGGACCGTTGGACGGCGGCCAACCTGGCCGTACAGGTCGTCTTCGACGTCCTGGTCTGGGTCGTGCTCGGCCCGAAGGCGCTGGTTTACTTCGCCCTATCGCTCTTCTTCTCGATCGGCCTGCATCCTCTCGGCGCGCGCTGGATCCAGCGTCACTACCTCACGTCGGCGGGCGGGCAGGAAACCTTCAGCTATTACGGCCCCCTCAACCGGCTCGCGTTCAACGTCGGGTACCACAACGAGCATCACGATTTCCCTTCGGTGCCGTGGAACCGCCTGCCCCGCATCCGGGCCCTCGCTCCCGAGGTGTACGCGTCGCTGGCCGCGCACACCTCGTGGGCGCGATTGCTGTGGCGCTTCCTGTTCGACCGCGAGCTGACGCTGTTTTCCAGGATGGTGCGCCACGACCGCAACCACGTGGCGCTCGACGACCCGGTCAAGCCGGACGTCGACGTGCTGCGCGACGCGGCTCGGTAGCGGCACCGCGCCAAGCCACTCACCCGCTACTCCCCCGTCAGCATCCTCCGTCGCAGCAACGCGAGCTTGCGCCGCACCGAGCCGTCGAAGATCCGGTCACCCACCCGCACCACCACCCCACCCAGAATCCCGCGGTCGGCCCGGAAGTGGGCCCGCACGTCCTTGCCAATCGCCGCCGACAGTCGCTCCACGATCTGTTGCTCGAGCTGGGCGTCGGGCGCCTCGAGCAGCGTGATGCCGGCGTGCACGCGGTTGAGCTTCACGTCCACCAAGCCCTGGTACGCCTGGGAGATCTCCCCGAACAGCCCCTGCCGGCCGCGCCGCACCACCGCCTGGAGGAAGCGCACGAATTCGGGCGGAGTCACGTCGCCCAACGCGCGCGCCAGCAGCGCCGCCTTGGCCGCCTTGGACACGCGCGGCGACTCGAGCGCCACCGCGATGCGCTCGTCCGCCTGCACCGCCCCCGCCACCGCGTCCATCAGCTGACCGTAGCGCTCGACGGTCGCCGCGTCGTGCGCCTCGGCCGCGAGGAACAGCGCCTCCGCATAGTTGCGGGCGATGGTGACGCTCTTCACCGCTGCCGCCCTCCCCCCGCCTCGAGCGACGCCAGGTACTCACTCACCAGGCGGCGGTTCGCCTCGGTGTCGAGCGTCGCCTCGATCAGCTTCGACGCGGCGGCAATCGACAGGTCCACCGCCTCCTGCCGCAGGGCGAGAATGGCTTTCTCCTTCTCCGCCTCGATGTCCTTGCGCGCCCGGGCGAGCAGCTGCTCGTACTCCTCGCGCGCCTTGGCGAGCAGCACCTCGCGCTCCTTCTCCGCCACGGCGCGCGCCTTGGCCACCATCTCCTGCGCCTCGGTCCGGGCCGCCGCCACCAGCCGCTTGTGCTCCTCCAACAGGCGCGCCGACTCGGCGCGGGCCCGCTCCGCCTCGTCCAGCTGCTGCTGCATGCGGCGCTCCCGTTCCTCCACCGATTTGAGGATGGCGGGCCAGCCGTACCGCCCCAGCAGCGCCAGCAGGATGCCGAAGACGACAATGGTCCAGAAGATCAGCCCGGTGTTGATGGAGAAGGGCGTGAAGCCTTCCTCCTCGAGCAGCACGCGCAGCAGCACCATCTAGAGCAGCTTGAAGAGCAGCGCGAAGACGAGCGCCGCCAGGCCGACGCCTTCGATCAGCGCCGCCGTCAGAATCATGGCGCCGCGGATGTCGCCCGACGCTTCGGGCTGGCGCGCGATCGCTTCCACCGCCTGGCCGCCGATGCGGCCGATGCCGAGCCCCACGCCGATCACCGCCAGGCCGAGGCCCAGGCCGGCGCCGAGCAGCGCGTTGGCGTTCTTGGCCGCGGCGGCGAGGTCCGCGCCGCTCGGCTGTACATCCTGCAGCAGCATCAGGAGGTTCACCATGTTCTCCTCATCGGTAGGTGTGTGATCAATGCGCGTGCTGCATCATGCCGATGAACACCGACGTGAGCAGCGCAAAGATATAGGCCTGCAAAAACGCCACCAGCAGCTCGAGCAGCATCATGAACGTCACGAACGCCACCGCGCCCGCGGCCACCGCCCAGCTCCCGAAGATGAAGATCAGGCCGAGCAGCGCCAGGATCACGAAGTGTCCGGCCGTCATGTTGGCGAACAGTCGCAGCGTCAGCGCGAACGGCTTGACGAGCTTCCCGATGATCTCGATCGGCGTCATGATCAAGGCCATCGCCACCGCGCCGAACCCCGTCATCCCGGGCGGCACGAACACGATGGTCTTCAGGTAGCCTTTGGGGCCGAGCGCCCTGAGCCCCGAGACCTCGATGGTCACGAAGGCCGTGAGCGCCAGCGCCCCGGTGACCGCGAGGTTGCCGGTGGGCGTGGCGCCCCAGGGCAAGAGCCCCAGCAGGTTGCAGTATAGAATGAAGAAGAACAGGGTGAGGATGTACGGCGCGAACTTCTCGCCGCCGTGACCGATGTTGGCGATGGCGACGTCGTTCCGGATGAAGAGCACCATCGCCTCGACCGCCGCGCCGAACCCCGAGGGCGCCTTCCCCTCCCGGTGGCGTCGCTGTACCTGACGGCCGCCGTACCACACCGTCAGGAACACCGCCGCCGCCGCGATCGCCATGAACACGACGTGTTTGGTGGGAGAGACGTCCACGCCCAACACGTGCCAGCCGGTGGGGAGGTGCCACTCGCCCAGCCCGAACGGCAGCTCCACCACGTGGCTGTCCGAGGTGTGCTCGAAGATCGCCTTGCCGATGTCGGGAGCCTGGATCATCGCAAGAATCTCGTCTCCAAAAAGAGCAGCGGCAGCAGCACGCCCAGGAAGCCGAGCGCGGCCGGCAGCGGGCTCAGGGCGGCGCGGTGCGTCGCGGCGAATGCAAGGACCGCGCCCGCCGCCAGCGCCCGCAGTCCCATGCCGCTGAGCCACCGGGCCATGAACACCGGCTGCGGGGCGCGCATCGCGGGCCGGAGCAGCGCCACCGCTCCGAGCTGCGCCGCGAGCGCCGCCGCGCCACCGATCCCCGCCGGGCGCCCCCCCCCCACGACCGTCGCCACCGCCACGAGCACCACGCCCAACCCCAGCAGCAGGAGGTACGGCCTCACTCCTTGCCCTTCCCCCGTCCTGCGTCCCGCTTGCCCGCCTCTGTATCCCGCTTCACGCGGGCGTACAGGCTCACGAACCAGCCCACGGTGCCGACCAGGAAGCCCACGAGAGCGAACAGCGGGCGCGTGTGCAGCCGGCCATCCAAGAGCCAGCCCAGGCCCCCAAACACGAGAATGACGGCGGCCAGCTGGAACCCCACCGCGACGTACTCGTAGCCCTGGCCAAAGCCGCGCGCAAACCGCTTGTCGTCGTGGGGGGACATGATGCGGACGGGAACATACGCGCTTGTGAAAACTTTCGCCAG
>DATHGL010000125.1:0-2292 GCA_035317625.1 Gemmatimonadales bacterium
GTCCGTGATCGGTCAGGTCGAGGGCTCGATCTACATGGGCCTGGGCGAGGCGCTGATGGAGGAAATGGCATACCGCGGCGATCTCAAAGTGGTCCACAAGATTCCTTCGCTGCTCGAGTACAAGAGTCCCACGACGCTGGAGATGTGCGACGTCGTCACCTACCTGATCGAAGATCCCGATCCCAATGGTCCGTTCGGCGCGAAAGAGGTGGGTCAGGGGCCGCTGTTGCCGGTCATGCCCGCGGTCGCGAATGCCGTGTACGACGCCGTCGGCGTGCGCATCGACGAGGTCCCAATCACGCCGGAGAAAGTGTTCAAAGCGTTGCGGCGGAAGGAGAAGGGCGAGGCGCCGCGGTACGGCCCGACGGCGTTCCCGGACATTGCGTGGCCGGAGCCGACGCGGGTCCCGCCGCCGTGGGAGGGGGGAGACGGGAGGGCGGTGCCTGGTGGCGCGATCCCCGGGCTCGCGCCCGGGGTCAGTCGACGCTGATGCTGCGGCTTCCTTCCTTCACCTATCTGCAGCCGCGGACGCTGAAAGAGGCCCTCGCGATGAAGGCGGACGCGGGTCCCGATGGGATGTACGTGGCCGGGGGCACGGATCTCTATCCGAACATGAAGCGCCGGCACCAGGAGCCGCGGACCGTCATCTCGCTAATGGGGATTCCAGAGCTCGCGGGATGCGAGATGCGGGATGCGGGATGCGTCGTCGGGTCCTGCATGACCCTCACCGACCTGTCCGCCAGTCCGCCCGTCCGCCAGTCCGCCCGGGTGGTGGGGGAGGCGGCGGGACTCGTCTCCACCCCGCTCCTCCGTAACATGGGGACGCTGGGCGGCAATCTCTGTCTCGACACGCGCTGCAACTACTACAATCAGACGTACGAGTGGCGGAAGGCGATCGACTTCTGCATGAAGAAGGACGGGCACATCTGCTGGGTGGCGCCGTCCTCGCCGCGTTGCTGGGCTGTGAGCTCGTCCGACGTGGCCCCGGTGATGGTGGCCCTGGGCGCGGACTATGTCCTCGCCGGCCCGAGTGGGGAGCGCGCCGTGCCGGCGGGGCGCTTCTATCAGAACGACGGCATCAACTACCTGACGAAACAACCCGACGAGATCCTCGCCGAGGTGCGGCTGCCCGCCGCCGACGGGTGGGATGCGGTGTATCACAAGCTGCGCCGCCGCGGCTCGTTCGATTTCCCGGTGCTCGGCGTCGCGGCGTGGGTGAAGTGGGAGCCGGGAACCAGGAAACGGGAAACGGGAAAGGTCGCCGAGGCCAGAATTGTGCTCGGCGGCGTGGCGGGCTGGCCCCAGGAAGTGCCCGAAGCCGGCGCCGCACTCGCGGGGAGTGACTTGTCGGACGAGGCGATCGCGGCGGCCGCCGAGGCCGCCTATCGCCCCGCGAAGCCCATGGACAACACCGACTTCGACCTGTCGTGGAGGAAACAGATGACGCGAGTGTACGTGATGCGGGCGCTCGGGGACCTCGCGCGCCGCCGCAGCGCTGCCAACTGAGCCCAAACCGCGGAGTCGCCATGGAAGAGCTGACCCCTATCGAGCCGTTTCTCGTACCACCGTACGACCTGGTCGCCGAGCGCCTGTTCCGCTCCCGCACCGTGATCATCAGCGGCGAGATCACCCAGCGGGTGGCCGCCGGCGTGGTCGCGCAGCTGTTGGCCCTGGCCGGCGAGGCGAGCGACGACATCACGGTGTTCATCAACTCCCAGGGTGGGCATGTCGAAGCGGGCGACACGATTCACGATCTGGTGCGCTTCCTGAGCCCGCGGGTCCGCATGGTGGGCACGGGATGGGTCGCCAGCATCGCGGTCCTGATCTACGTCGCCGTGCCGCGCGAAGACCGGTATTGCCTGCCGAACACCCGCTTCCTCCTCCACCAACCCGCCGGCGGCGCGGGCGGGTCGGCAAGCGACATCGAGATCGAGGCGCGCGAGATCCTCAAGATGCGCGACCGGCTCAATCGCCTCTTCGCGCAGCAGACCGGGCAGCCGCTCGAGCGGATCGAGGAGGACACCCGGCGCAACTTCTGGCTGACCGCCGACGAAGCACGGCGGTACGGTCTGGTGGGCCGCGTGATCCAGCATCAAGCCGAGCTCACCGAGACGGGCTAACGCCCCGCTCGTCGATCACGCCTCGACCGAGCGCGCAGCGCTCGTCACGGCTTCCACCTCTCCCAGCGCCCGGTCCAGGATCACCACCAGGCGCTCCGGCGTCGCCTCGTCGCGCGCCCGCCACCCCGTGCGGTACACCGCCTTCACGAGCCGCCCCAGGGAGCGGTTCACG
>DATHGL010000126.1:0-16435 GCA_035317625.1 Gemmatimonadales bacterium
CGTCCCGGGAACTGCTGGCGATGCGGGCGCGCGAGGGGGCGGTGCTCGCAGCCGAGCTCGCCGGTCGCCTGGCCGCGCTGGAGACGGGTGCCCGCGCCGTCGAGCAGCGTGCGCCGGAGCGCCTCACCGCCGAGCTCGTCCGCTTGCGGAAGGCGGTGGCGGAGCTCGCTGGTGGGGTGCCGGTCGACGAGCAGCGCCTCGCGCTGGAGGTCGCGCTCCTGGCCGACCGGGTGGACATCACCGAGGAGCTGGTGCGGCTGCGCGCCCACCTCGGGGCCTCCCGCGACGCGCTCGGGCGGAATGAGGCCGTGGGGAAGCAGCTCGGGTTCCTGGCGCAGGAGCTGCTGCGCGAGGTGAACACGATCGGCTCGAAGGCCAACGATGCGGCGATCACGCAGGCCGTCATCACGATGAAAGGCGAGCTCGAGAAGTACCGGGAGCAGCTCGAGAATCTGGAGTGACGCCGCGGGTCGTCGTGCTGTCCGCTCCGTCGGGCGGCGGCAAGACGACGATTGCCCGAGCGCTGCTGGCGCGCCGCGAGGACGTCGGGTACTCGGTATCGGCGACGACACGGCAGCCGCGCCCGGGTGAGCAGAACGGTGAGGCGTACCACTTCCTGAGCCGGGAGCAGTTTGAGCGCCGCCGTGCCGCCGGAGCGTTCCTCGAGTGGGCGGAGTACGCGGGCGAGCTGTACGGGACGCTGAAGGGCGAAATCGACCGGGTCCTGCAGAGCGGGCGTCACGTCTTGATGGACATCGAGGTGAATGGCGCGATCCAGGTACGGCGCGTGTATCCGGCGCCGGCATCGATCAGCGTCTTCATCCTCCCGCCGAGCGCCGACGCGCTGGTCGAGCGGTTGCGGAGCAGGAAAAGCGAATCGCGCGAGGCGCTGGAACGGCGGCTCGGGCAGGCCGTCGTGGAACTGCAGCGAGCCATGGGAGAAGTCGCGGGGGCCGTGGTGTACGATCACTGGATCATCAACGACGTCGTCGACCATGCGGTCGCTGAAGTGAGCCAGATTATCGACGAGGACGGACGTCGCAAACACCGCGTCGATCAACAGAAGATCGACGAGATCATCAAGGGCTTGGCGCGAGAGCTGGATCGGCTCGGCGCGGGCCGTAAGGAGCCGGAATGAGGATCGTGACCCCGAGCGAAGTGGCCACGCAGACCCAGAACAAGTACCTGGGCGTGCTGGTGGCGGCCAAGTTTGCCCGTTTCGTGAATGAGTTCCCGCGCGACCGCTCCGTGGATTTCGAGGAGAAGCTCACCACGCGGGCGTTCGACGAGCTGGTGCGCGGCCGGCTCACCTACAAGCTCGTCCGGCGGCGGCGCCAGGAAGGTTGATGCCGTTCGCCGGCCGCCACGTCGTCCTCGGCGTGTCGGGCGGGATCGCGTGCTATAAGAGCTGCACGCTCGCCCGGCGGCTGACCGAGGACGGAGCGGCGGTGGACGTGGTGCTCACCGCCTCCGCCGCCGAGTTCGTCCGGCCGGTGACCTTCGAAGCGCTCACTGGGCGCCCGGTCCTGACCTCCCTCTGGGAGCGAGACCGGGCGCTCGTACACATCGGGCTCGCCCAGGACCCCGATCTCGTGATCCTCGCCCCCGCCACGGCCAACGTGCTGGCCCGCGCGGCGATGGGGCTCGCCGACGATCTGCTCACCGCGCTGCTGCTCGCCCGCACCGGGCCCGTGCTCGTGGCGCCGGCGATGAACGACGCGATGTACGCCAACCCCGCCACTCGCGCCAACCTGAAGACGCTCGCCGGACGGGGCTGGCACTTCGTCGGCCCCGAGACGGGCTCGCTGGCCGAAGGCCCGAGCGACCGCCCGGGCCGGATGACCGAGCCCGACGCGATCCTGGGGGCCGCGGCACGGCTGCTCATGCAGCGCGCGCCCTGGCAGGGAAAGACCGTGCTGGTCACCGCCGGTCCGACGCGGGAGCACCTCGATCCGGTGCGCGTCGTCACCAACCCGTCGAGCGGCCGGATGGGCTACGCCCTCGCGGAGGCCGCGTACACCCGCGGCGCGGACGTGCTGCTGGTCGCGGGACCGGGCGATCTCCCGCTGCCGTTCGGCGTCACCGCGCATCGCGTCGAGACGACCGCGGAGATGCAGCGCGCGACCGAAGCGCTCGTGAAGCGCGCGGCCCTCCTCATTATGGCGGCGGCGCCCGCAGACTATCGCCTCGCGAAACCGGCCGCCACCAAGCGCCCCCGTGCGAACGGCGCGCTCACGGTCGAGCTCGAAGCGACCCCGGATATCCTCGGCGCGCTCAAGCCACCCAAGGGGTGCGTGGTCGTGGGGTTCGCGCTCGAGACCGGGGGCGACGGTGTTGCCAAGGCCCGGAAGAAGCTGCAGGATAAGACGCTCGATTTCGTCATCTTGAACGACGCGCACGAGCCCGGCGCGGGGTTCGAAGTGACCACGAATCGCGTGACCATCATCGGGAAGAGCGGGGCGCCGGTTGCGCTGCCGCTCCTGTCGAAACGCGACGTGGCGGACCAGATCCTCGACGCGGTGGAGCAGGCGCTGACGTGAGCGACGGGCGGGCACTGGCGCGGGAATTCCTGGAACAGCAGCGGCTGCTGGGCGGCGACGCCGTCATCCTCCCCCGTGAACCGGGAGCGGTGACGCCTCCCGTCTCCGGCCTCCCGGCATCCGATCTTCCACCTCCCGGCATCTCCTACGATCCCCCCGGCGGCGATCTGTTCTCGAACGACCCCGTCCCGCAAGCCGCATCGCTCGACGCGATCGCGCAGTTGGTGGCGGGCTGCACCAAATGCCGGCTGTGCGAGGGCCGTGGGCACACGGTGCCGGGGGAGGGGCCGAGCGACGCGCGCCTGGTGGTGGTGGGAGAGGGACCGGGGCGAGTGGAAGACCAGACGGGCCGACCGTTCGTCGGGAAGGCGGGCGAGCTCCTCACGAAGATCCTCGGCGCCATCGAGCTGTCGCGCGAAGCCGTCTTCATCTGCAATGTGGTGAAGTGCCGGCCCCCCGAGAACCGAGTGCCGCAGTACGACGAGATCGCTGCCTGCGTGCCATACCTGTTCCGCCAGATCGATCTCCTGAAACCCGCCGTGATCCTCGCCATGGGCGGCACCGCGGCGCAGACGCTCTTGAACACGAAACAGTCCCTGGGTGCCCTGCGGAATCAGATCCACCGATTCCGCGGCATCCCGGTTATCGTTACGTACCATCCGGCCGCCCTGCTCCGGAACCCGAACTGGAAGAAACCGACCTGGGATGACGTCCGCATCGCCCGCCGTCTCATCGGCTGAGCGCCCTCCCGAATTCGCCGGCCGCCAGACTCCGTGGAGCAACGAAGCGGAGCAGGCGGTGTTGGGCGCCATGCTGCTCGATCAGGACGCGGCCCTCAAGGCCGCCGAGGTGCTCGACGACACGATGTTCTATCGGGAGGGGCACCGCCTCCTGTTCCGATCGATGATCGCCCTCACGGAGCGGGGCGACGTGATCGATCCCGTCACCCTGCGCAACGAGCTGGTCCGGCGCAACGATCTGGACCGGGCGGGGGGGATGGAATACCTCGGTGGGCTCATCGACGTGGTCCCGACGGCGGCCAACATCGAGTATCACGCCAAGATCGTCCGCGACAAGGCGGTGCTGCGGCGGCTCATCGACGCGGCCACGTCCATCATCCAGGACGCCTACGAGGGGCGGGCCACGTCCAGCGAAGTGCTCGACAACGCCGAGCACCGCGTCTTCCAGGTCGCTCAACTGCGCCGCTCCGAGGAGTTCATCCGCCTGAAGGAGCTGATCTGGCCGACGATGGAGCGGATCGAGAAGCTCCACTCGAGCCAGGGGGCGCTCACCGGCGTGCCCAGCGGTTTCACGGACCTGGACCGCCTGACCGCCGGGTTTCAACGCGGCGACCTCGTGATCGTGGCGGCACGACCCTCGATGGGCAAGACGGCGCTCGCGCTCAACATCGTCCAGCACTCCGCGATCGAGCACAACGTCGGGGTCGCGGTGTTCTCGCTCGAAATGTCCAAGGAGCAGCTGGTCCAACGCTTGCTGTGCTCCGAGGGGCTGGTGGACGCCCAGCGCCTGCGCCGCGGCCAGCTGCGCGACGACGACTACCCCAAGCTGGCGCGCGCCGCGGGCCTGCTCGGGACCGCGCCGATCTGGATCGACGACTCGGCGATGCTCACACCGCTCGCGATGCGCTCGAAGGCGCGCCGCCTCAAGGCGGAGCACGACGTGGGGATGGTCGTCGTCGACTACCTGCAGATGATGCAAGGCCCCACCGACGCGGAGAGTCGCCAGCAGGAAATCTCGTTCATTTCCCGCTCGCTCAAGGCGCTCGCGAAGGAGCTGGACGTCCCGGTCGTGGCGCTGTCCCAGCTCTCCCGCGCGCCCGAGCAGCGCGGCGGCGAGCACCGCCGGCCGCAGCTCTCCGACTTGCGGGAATCGGGCGCCATCGAGCAGGACGCCGACGTCGTCTGCTTCATTTATCGCCAGGAATTCTACGACGGCCCCACCGACCCCAAGACCAACGACAGCATCGAAGGCATCGCCGAGCTGATCGTCGGGAAGCAGCGCAACGGCCCGACCGGCACGGTGAAACTGTTCTTCAAGAAAGAATACACGCGGTTCGACAACTACACGCCGCGCGAAGCGCCCTCCGAGGCGGCCCGTGTCTAAAGGGCATTCGGTCTTCCGTTGCAGCGAGTGCGGCGCCGAGCAGCCGAAGTGGGGGGGACGGTGCGAGGCGTGCGGGGCATGGAATACGCTGGTCGAGGAGCCGGTCGGGCGGACGGGCGGGCGGGCGGACACAGGGCCGTCTCCGTCCGGCAGTCCGCCCGTCCGGCTGTCCACCGTGGGAGCGGCGGGGTTCGCGCGATGGCAGACCGGGCTGCGGGAGTTCGACTTCGTGCTGGGCGGGGGACTTGTACCGGGGTCCGTGGTGTTGGTCGGGGGCGAGCCCGGGATCGGGAAGTCCACGTTGTTGCTGCAGTGCGCCGCGCGGCTCGAGCAGGCCGGCATCCGCACGCTGTACGTCTCCGGCGAGGAATCCCCCGACCAGATCAGGCTGCGCGCCGAGCGCCTGACGGTCGACGCCGGGGCGGTGCACGTGCTGGGCGAGACGCGGCTCGAGGCCATCGTGTATCACGCGCGCGCGCTTGGCGCGCGTGTCGTACTCGTGGACTCGATCCAGACCACCTACACGGACGAGCTCGAGGGCGCGCCCGGGAACGTGGGGCAGGTGCGGGAATGCGCCGCCCGCCTGATGCGCTTCGCCAAGGAGGCGGGCCCGGCCGTGCTCCTCGTGGGGCACGTGACCAAGGGCGGCGGCATCGCCGGTCCCAAGACGCTCGAGCACATCGTGGACACGGTCCTCTACTTCGAGGGCGAGAGCACGCTCGATCATCGCATCCTGCGCGCGGTGAAGAACCGGTTCGGCTCGGTGGACGAGATCGGGGTGTTCGAGATGACGAGCGCCGGGCTCGTGCCCGTGGCCGATCCCGCGGCGGCGTTCCTCGCGGGGCGGACGACGGGCGTCTCGGGCTCCGCCGTGACAGCGCTGATGGAGGGGACGCGGCCGATGCTGGTCGAGATTCAGGCGCTGGCGGCGCGGAGCGGCTTCGGGACGCCGCAACGGGTCGCCACGGGCCTCGACCACCGGCGGCTGGCCGTGCTGCTCGCCGTGCTCGAGCGGCGCGGCGGCATGGCGTTCGCCGCGCTGGATGTGTTCGTGAACGTGACGGGCGGCGTTCGGCTGCTCGAACCGTCGACCGATCTCGCCGTCATGGCAGCGCTCGTGTCGAGCGTGCACGACCGGCCGCTTCCGGCGGACGCGGTGTTCCTGGGAGAAGTCGGCCTGGGGGGCGAGATCCGTCCCGTCGCCGCCGTCGAGCGCCGGCTCAGCGAAGCCGCACGCCAGGGGTTCCGGCAAGTGTTCCTGTCCGCCCGTTCGCGGGTGAGCCTGCCCGGGCTGGACGTCGTCGGCATGGACGGCATCGGTGACCTCGCCCGCCGGCTCGCGGCCTGACGTCGGCGTCGTGATCGTGGCGGCGGGCGCGGGCGTGCGCGCCGGCCCCGGCGAACCGAAGCAGTTCCGCCCGATCCTCGGCGTCCCGATGCTGTTACGGGCGCTGCGACCGTTCACATCCCATCCCGCCGTGGGGCAGGTGGTCGTCGCGGTGCCCGCGGGATTCGAGGTGCGGCCTCCCGAGTGGCTGGGGAAACTGGCGGGCGAGCGGCTCGCCGTCGTGGCCGGCGGCGCCACCCGGGCCCAATCGGTGCAAGCGGGCCTCCGCGCGCTGCCGACACACGCCGCCGTGGTGTTGGTCCACGACGGCGCCCGCCCGTTCGTGACCCGCGAGACCATCGACGCGGTGGTCGCCAAGGCGCGGTCGGGGGTCGGCGCCGTTGCCGCGATACCGGTCAGCGACACCGTCAAAGACGTCGAGCAAGAGCGGATCATCAGAACCGTAGCACGCGATCGTCTGTGGCGGGCGCAAACGCCGCAGGGCTTCCCGCGAGCGATGCTCGAGCGCGCGTACGGTGGGCTCGCGGCCGGCGACCCCGCGCCGACCGACGACGCCGAGCTGTGCGAGCACGCGGGCTTTGCAGTGGATGTCGTGCCGGACTCGCCCTACAACCTGAAGGTCACCACCGCCGAGGATTTCCGGCTCGCCGAGGCGTTGGCGCGTGAGCTGCGGTGAGCGCCGTGCCCTTCCGGACCGATGCGGAGGTGACCAGCGCGCTTCCTCAGGCGGTCGAGCATCTCGGCGCGGGTGGGCTGCTCGCATACCCGACGGAGACCGTGTATGGGCTGGGCTCGCGCCCGCGGGGCCCGGAGGTTCAGGCGCTGGCGCGGCTCAAGGGCCGACGGCCCGACAAGCCGTTCCTGCTGCTGGTCGCCGATCGGGACATGGCGGAAGCGCAGGGACTCGCGTTCAACGAATCGGCGATCGCGCTGGCGCGTGCCTTCTGGCCGGGGCCGCTCACGCTCGTGCTCCCGGGGGGCAGCGGGCGGTTGCCGGATACGCTGCGCGGACCCGAGGGCGGGATCGCCGTGCGCTGGACATCACACCGCGGCATGGCCCGTCTGGTGCGCACGCTGGGGGAGCCCGTGACGTCCACGTCGGCTAACTTGCCGGGGGACCCGCCGGCGCCGGGCGCCGAGGCGATCATGCAGGACTTCGCGCCGGCGGTGGAAGCGGGGACGCTCCTGGTGTTGGATGGAGGCGTCCTGGGGAACTCGCCGTCTTCGACGGTGGTGGACTGCACGCGGCCGACGCCCCGGCTCATCCGCGAAGGGGCGCTGACGCTCGCCGAGCTGCGACGCGCTGCGGGACGGCTCGCTCCGTGACCGAGGAAGCGACGACGAAACGGATCCTGCTGGTGTGCACCGGCAACATCTGCCGCAGCCCGCTGGCCGCCGCGCTGCTCGAGCGTGCCCTGGCCGAGCGCACGATCGAGGGGATCGTCGTCTCCTCCGCCGGCACCGGCGCGTGGGACGGCGCGCCGGTATCCGAAGGCGCCTACCTCGTGGGGCTCGAGCGGGGTCTCGACCTGTCGAGCCACCGCGCGCGACTGCTCACGCGCGAGCTGGTCGAAGGCGCCGACTTGATCCTCACCATGGCGCGCCACCATCGGGCCCGGGTAGACGAGCTGGGCGGCGAGGGACGCGTGTTCGTGCTGGGCGAGTACGCCGGCCGCGACGGTGACGCGGCCGAGGTGAGCGATCCGTTCGGCGGCGACCTCGAGGTCTACCGCGACACGTGTTCCGAGGTCGAGGCCCTCCTCGAGACCGCGGTGGAGCGCATCGTCAAAGAGTTCGCGAGTGGAAGTCAGCGCTAACACGCGTCTGCTGGCGGTGGTCGGCGATCCGGTCGCCCATTCGCTCTCTCCCCTCATGCACAACGCGGCGATCCGCATGCTCGGCCTCGACGCCGCGTACGTCGCGCTGCGAACGCCCGGCCCCGCGCTCGCGACCGTGCTCGCGGCGCTCGCGGCCGTTGGCGCGGCGGGGAATGTCACCGTACCGCACAAGGAGGCCGCGGAACGATGCGTGGTGCGGAAAACGGAGCTGTGCGCGCGGGTCGGCGCGTGTAATACGTTCTGGACGGAGCACGGAGCGCTCGTGGGCGACAACACCGACGTGGCGGGGATCCTGGCGGCGTTGCGACAGCTCGACGCGGGCGGTGCGGAAACCTGGCTGTTGATCGGCACCGGCGGCGCGGCGCGCGCCGTTGCGGTGGCCGCGGGCGAAGTCAAGGCCAACCTGCACGTGCTGTCGCGCGATGCCGCGCGGGCACGCGACTTCGCCGAATGGGCGCGCGCGCGCGGCACCCGCGCGACTCCGGCGCGTGGCACCCTCGATCCCGACCTGGCCATCAATGCGACGCCCGCAGGCTTGAAGGACACCGATCCGCTGCCGCTCGATCCAGAGAGCGCCGCGCGGCTGCGCGCCGCCCTCGACCTGGTGTACGCCCCCGGCGGCACCCGCTGGGTGCGCACCCTCACGGCGGCGGGCGTCCGCGCGCAGGACGGACGCGAGGTGCTGGTGCACCAGGGGGCGGCGGCGTTCGGCCGCTTCTTCCCGGACCAGCCGGCGCCCGTGGACGTGATGCGCGCCGCCGTGAGCCGTGCATTGGGTGCGTGAGGCGGTCGAGCACCTCGCGCTGCCGGCCGAGTGCTTGCTCTGCCGCGCCCTGTTTTCGTTCCGCCAATCCTCCCATCTCGTCTGCGATGTGTGCCGTCATCGCTGGCGACCGGTGCGGCCGCCGTGGTGCGACCGTTGCGGGCAACCCGAGCCGCTGTTCGGCGGGTGCCGGTTGTGCGCCGATTGGCCCGCGCCCTTGACGCTGGCACGCTCGGCCGTGTGGCTCGATCCGGGCGCGCGCGCCGCGGTCCACGCCCTCAAGTACGGAGGACTGCCCCGTATCGCCGCCGACCTGACCGCCGCCATGGCCGGTCTGCAAATCCCGGGACGCGACGCCGCCTGGCTCGTGCCCGTGCCGCTCGGGCCGAAACGTCTGTGGCAGCGCGGCTACAATCAGAGCGAGCAGTTGGCTCGCGCGCTGGCCCGTCGCTGGCGCCGTCCGGTGGTCGAGCTGCTCGTGCGCGCGCGGGAAACCGCCACGCAAACGACGTTGACACCGGAGGCGCGGCTGGCGAACGTGGCGGGGGCGTTCGAATTGCGGATTGGCGATTGCGGATTGCGGATTGAGGGCGGGAATTTCAAATCCGCAATCCGCAATCCGCAATCCGCAATCGGACGTCCGGTGATCCTCGTCGATGACGTGCTCACCACTGGCGCCACGCTGGCCGAGGCCGCACGGGTGCTCGGGCAGGCGGGCGTCGCCACCGTCTCGGCCGTCACGTTCGGCCGGGCGGTGATACCGGATTTCACCTAGGGGCGAACCATGGCAGTGCGTGTGGGGATCAACGGGTTCGGGCGCATCGGGCGGAACGTGCTGCGGGCCGCCGTGCTCATGAAGCAGGAGGGCCTCGAGTTCGTGGCGGTGAACGACATCACCGATACCAAGACGCTGGCCCACCTGCTCGAGTACGACTCCGTACACCGGCGGTTTCCGGGGACGGTCGAAACCCAGGGCGACGCCCTGGTCGTGAACGGCCGTCCCATCAAGGTATCCGCGATCAAGGAGCCGGAGAAGCTGCCGTGGAAGGCGCTGGGTGTGGACCTGGTCCTCGAGAGCACCGGGCGATTCACCAACCGGGCGGACGCCGCAAAGCATCTCGCCGCCGGCGCAAAGAAGGTCGTGATCTCGGCGCCCGCCAAAGACGAGGACATCACGATCGTGATGGGCGTGAATCACCGCCTCTACGACCCGGCGAAACACCACGTGCTGTCGAACGCCTCGTGCACGACCAATTGCCTCGTGCCGGTGGTGAAGGTCGTGCTCGACAACTGGGGCTTCAAGCACGGCTTCATGACGACGATCCACAGCTACACCAACGACCAGCAGATCCTCGACCTGCCGCACAAGGACCTGCGACGCGCCCGCGCCGCCGCCCTGAGCATCATCCCGACCACCACCGGCGCCGCGAAGGCGACCAGCCTGGTCATCCCGGAAGTGAAAGGGAAGATCGACGGGATCTCGTTGCGCGTGCCCACGCCGGACGTTTCGGTGGTGGAGCTGACGGCGGAGGTCGAGAAACGCACCAGCATCGAGGAAGTGAACGGCGCCTTCAAGCGGGCGGCGGGCTCGAGCCTCAAGGGGATTCTCGCGGTGAGCGACGAGCCGCTCGTCTCGGCGGATTACATCGGCAGCTTGTACTCGAGCGTCGTGGACGCGCTCTCGACCAATGTGATCGACGGTTCGTTTCTGCACGTGTCGTCGTGGTACGACAACGAGATGGGCTATTCGGCGCGCTGCGTCGACCTGCTCGCCCACATCGCCGGCACGTGACGAAACGCAGCCTGCGGGATCTGCCGCCGGCCGCGCTGGACGGCAAGCGCGCGCTCGTGCGCGTGGATTTCAACGTCCCCCTGAAGGACGGCGCGCCCGCCGACGATACGCGCATCCGCGCCGCCCTGCCCACGATCACGTATCTGCGGGAAAAGGGCGCGCGGGTCGTGTTGCTGTCGCACCTCGGGCGCCCCAAGGGCCCCGACGCCACGTGGTCCCTCACGCGCATCGTCCGTGATGTCGAGCGCCTCCTGGGCACGCCCGTCGAATTCATCGCCGATCCCGCGACGGGCGTCCCAGCCACCCGGCGGCTCCCGCGGGGCGGCGTCGCCCTGGTCGAAAACACCCGCTTCTGGCCGGGCGAAGAGGCCAACGCCCCGGCCTTCGCGCAAACGCTCGCCGCCCTCGGTGACTTCTACGTGAACGACGCGTTCGGCTCGGCGCACCGGGCGCACGCCTCCACGGAGGCCGTCGCCCGCCTGCTGCGGCCGGCGGTCACCGGCTTTCTGATGGAACGGGAGCTCCGCTATCTCGGTGACGCACTCGACCACCCCGCACGGCCGTTCGTCGCCGTGCTGGGCGGCGCGAAGATCTCGGGGAAGATCGACGTGATCCAGGCACTGCTCCCCAAGGTGAACGAGATTCTTTTGGGCGGCGCGATGGCGAGCACGTTCTTGCTCGCCCTCGGATTTCAAGTGGGCGACTCCCTGGTCGAGCGCGACAAGGAGGATGTCGCGAAGGAGCTCCTCGCCAAAGCCGGCGCGAAGCTGATCCTGCCGCGCGGCGTCGTCGTGGCCCCCAGTCTCGCGCGCGCGGCCGAACGGCGAGAGGTGCCGACCGACCGCATCCCCGCCGACTGCGCCGTCTTCGACATCGATCGATCCACCCGACTCGACTTCCGAGCCCGGATCGTGCAAGCGAAGACCGTGTTTTGGAATGGTCCCATGGGCGTGTTCGAGACTCCCCCGTTCGACGAGGGCACGCGCGCGATTGGAGAAGCGCTGGTCGAAGCGGGGAAGCGGGGCGCGACCACGGTGGTGGGAGGCGGGGATTCGGCCGCGGCCGTGGCCGGGCTCGAACCCAAGCTCACGCACGTCTCCACCGGGGGCGGTGCCTCGCTCGAGCTCCTGGAGGGGAAGCCGCTCCCGGGCGTCGCCGCTCTCGAGGACGCGTGAGGACGCTGCTGTTCGCTGCCAATTGGAAAATGCACCTCGGCCCGGACGACGCCCGCGCATACCTGAAGACCTTTCGCGCCCGCTACAATCGCCGCGCTGACCGGGACGTGTGGTTCTTCGCCCCCGCGGTGTCGCTCGAAGCAGCCGCCCAGGCCGTGCGCGAGCGCGCCGACCTGCTCGTGGGCGCGCAGGACATCCACTGGGAGCCGAAGGGCGCGTTCACCGGCGCGATCTCGGCGCCGCTCGCGCGCCAGGCGGGGGCGCGCGCCACGCTGGTTGGGCACTCCGAGCGGCGCCACGTGTTCGGCGAGACCGACGCGGACACCCGCCGCAAGGTCGGCGCGGCCCTGGGCGCGGGGCTCGTGCCGGTGTTGTGCGTCGGTGAGACGCTCGCCGAGCGCGACGCGGGGCACACGGCAGCGGTCGTCGTCCGGCAGCTCGCCGGGGCCGTGGGCGATCTCAATGCTGCCGCGCTGTCGCGTGTCGTGGTGGCGTACGAGCCCGTCTGGGCCATCGGCACCGGTCGCAACGCGACGCCCGGGGACGCCGGCGCGGTGCACCGGGAGATTCGCGGCTGGCTCGCGGGACGTGGAGCCGCCCAACCCCGGGTTCTCTACGGCGGCAGCGTGAGCGGGAAGAACGCCGCCGATCTCATCGCCGAGCCCCAGCTCGACGGAGTCCTGGTCGGCGGCGCGTCGCTCGACGCCGAAGGCTGGGCGCAGCTTGTGCAGACCGGCGCGTCGTAGGTATTATCCCCGCCGCATGTACACCTTCCTGCTCTTCCTCCTCGCCCTCGACGCCTTGATCCTCGCCACGGCGGTGTTGCTGCAGGCGGGTCAGGGTGGGGGATTGGCGTCGCTCGGCGGCGGCGCCGGCACAGAGCAGTTCATGGGCGGCCGTCAGGCCACGACCCTGCTCACCAAGATCACCTGGTGGTGCGCCAGCATCTTTTTGTTCGTCTCGCTCGTGCTCGCGGTCATGTCATCGCGCAGCGCGGCGCCGCGCTCGGTGCTCGAGAGCGGCGTACCCGCCCCGGCCCCCGTGCAGCCCACGCCACTCCCGCTCCCGGCCGCTCCGGCGCAGCCGAGCACGTCGCCACCATCCAACCAGAGTCCACCGCCCCATCGCTGACCGCCACCCGGCCTACGTGCTCCTCGAAGACGGAGCCTGGTTCCCCGGCACCGCGCCAATTCCGTTCGAACCCACCTACGCCGAAGTCGTCTTCACCACGAACTTGTCCGGCTATCAGGAGGTGTTCACCGACCCCTCCTACCTTGGCCAGATCGTGGTGATGACGGCGCCGATGATCGGCAACTACGGAATCAATCCCGACGACATCGAGTCCGACCGGCCGCGCGTCGCGGGCGTCGTGGTGCGCGAGCTGTCGGTGAAACCCTCGAACTGGCGGGCCACGGGAGCGCTCGCGGACTGGCTCGCCACCGCCCACGTCCCCGTCGTCACCGACGTGGATACACGGCAGCTCACGCGCCACATCCGCTCGCAGGGCGCCATGCGGGGCACGCTGGCCCTGGGCGCCGAGCCCACGGCCGCCGTGCGCGCGGCGCTGGCGGCGAGCCCGTCGATGGATGGGCTCGACCTCGCAACCCACGCGACGATCGGCGCCGAGTACGTCGAGGGCCCCGCCGATGCGCTCCACCACATCGTGGCGTACGACTACGGCATGAAGCGCAATATCGTGCGGTTGTTTCTACAGAACGACTGCCGGGTGACCGTCGTCCCGGCGGCGACTCCGGCGGCGCGGGTGCGCGAGCTCGCACCCGACGGGCTGTTCCTCTCGAACGGCCCGGGCGATCCCGCGGCGGTGACATACGCGATCGCCACTCTGCGCGACCTGGCCGACGGCTCCCTGCCGATTTTCGGGATCTGTCTCGGCCACCAGCTGCTCGGCTTGGCACTGGGCGGCGAGACGGTCAAGCTCCCGTACGGGCATCGGGGGGGGAACCATCCGGTACGGGATCTTCAGACAGGACAAGTACTTATCACGTCGCAGAACCATGGCTTCGCGGTCCGGGGCGACCCCGGCGGCGTCCCCGGTGCGAAGGCGCTTGAGGTGACCCACCTTAACCTCAACGACGGCACCGTTGAAGGCGTGAGGCATACAGAGTACCCAATTTTCGCGGTCCAATATCACCCGGAGGCTTCCCCGGGACCCCACGACGCCCAGGGCCACTTCCAACAGTTCCTCCAAGCTCTTGACACACAATAGGTAAGCCCGTATGTTGGCCCCTCGTCTTGACTGCCCTTGGGCCCTTCAAGGGGGACGGATGACGAAGGCCGACCTGGTCGAAAAGGTCACCGCACAAATCGCTCGTACCGCCGGTCCCCTGATTTCCAAGAAGGACTGCGCTCGTGTCGTGGACTCATTCCTCGACGCGGTCAAGGCGGCATTGGCGGAGCAGCATAACATTGAGATTCGCGGGTTTGGCACGTTCAAGATCCGCCAACGCAAGACGCGCATGGCGCGCAATCCGCGCACCGGTGACCCGGTAGAAGTCGCGGCGCGACCGGTACCTGTCTTCAAGCCCAGCAAGGAGTTGCGGGCGATGGTGGCGGAGGCGAGCGAGCGCGTCTCGCCTTGAGCGCTCGACGTGGGCCCAACGCCGTCCGCGGCCCGGACTAACCGTCTGGGCCGCTTCGTTTTGCGAGGGGTAGTCAGGGAATCCACCACGATCCTGGAGTTGCTCGTGCGCCACACGCTCCTGCTGCTCGTCACCGCCCCGCTGTCGGCGCAAACCGTCGCGCCCGTGAGGTACGACGTGTCCGTGCCGGTGCCCGCGGCGCGGCTGTTTCACGTGCGCGCGGAATTCCCGGCGCGCGGCAAAGACACGCTGTACCTTTCGTTGCCGGCCTGGAGCCCGGGCAACTACGAAATCCAGAATTACGCGCGCTACGTCCGCCACTTCGCCGCGCAGGCAGCGGGCCAGCCGCTCTTCTGGGATCGCGCCGACAAGGACACGTGGCGCGTGACGACCGGAAAGAGCGACCGCGTGAGCGTGGAGTTCGACTACCTCGCGGATACCATCGACCTCTCGATGGCCCGCATCGTCGGCGACTTCGGTCAGTTCCTCGGCACCAACCTGTTTCTGTACGAAGAGGGCCAGCTCGACCGGGCGGCGGAGGTGCGATTCACGCTCCCCGCGGGCTGGCAGGTGACGACGCCGCTCCGGGGCTCGGGCGCCGGGCCGTACGCCGCGGCTACCTACCACGAGCTGGCCGATGCCCAGACGTTCGTCGGGAAGTACAGCCTCGACTCGCTGCAAGTGGACGGCAGATGGATCCGGATCGCGGTGTGGCCGGCCGACGCCTATCCCCCACCGGTGCAGCGCACCATGCGCGCCGACCTCGAGAAGATCGCCAGGACCGAAAACGCGTTGTTCGGCGGGCCGCCGTACGAGCATTACACGGTGTTCTTCAACGTGATCCGCGAGCCGGTCAACTTCGGCGGCGGGCTGGAGCACGCGGCCTCACAGTTCGACATCTTGCCGCAGGGTGCATTTGCCGATGCGCTCGGGAACTTCGGCGACTTCATGGTGCCGCTGATGTCGCACGAGTACTTCCACTTGTTCAACGTCAAGCGCATCCGGCCCGCCGAAATGTGGCCGTACGACTACCACGCCGAACAGTACACACCGTTGCTGTGGTGGTCGGAGGGCGTGACGGACTACTACGCCGATCTCACCAACATCCGTTCGGGCCTGTGGACGGCGGAGCAGTTCCTCGAGAATACCGCGCAGGACATGCAGCAGGTCGAGACCGTCCCCGAGCCGTGGAGCGAAGAGGACGGCAGCGTGGCGACCTGGATCCACGAAGTCTTCGTGAACAGCTCGCAGCTCTACTACCCGAAGGGCGCGGTCACGGGGATGCTGCTCGACGTGGCAATCCGTGACGCGACGGACAACCGCCGGAGCCTCGACGACGTCACGCGGGCGCTCTACACGCGTTTCTACCAGCGCCACAAGGGCTTCACGACGGCCGACCTGCTCGGCTTGCTTAGAGAGTTCGGCATGCCGGACGTGGACGGGTTCTACCAGCGCTACATCAACGGGCGCGAACCGCTGCCGTACGACAGCGTGTTCCCGAAGGCCGCCGTCGCCGTCGCCCGGCAGACCGTGTCGAACCCGTTCCTGGGCGTCAACGCGCAGCCGGGCGAGGGCGGCAAGCTGGTGGTGCAGGGCGTGGTGCCAGGGAGCTCGGCCGAGGCGGCGGGACTCGAGCCGGGAGACGTGCTGCTCAAGGTGGGCGAGATCGAGACCCGTCCCGATCAGGACTGGGGGGTCACGTTCCGCGAGCGCTACCGGGGCAAGGAGGGCGCGCCCCTCGCCATCAGTGTCACACGAGGCGGCCAGGCCAGGACGCTCAGCACGCAGGTGCGCGAGCGCACGGCCGTGTCCTTTACGCTCGCGCCAGCCGCGTCGCCGAGTGCGAAACAGGCCAAGATCTGGCGCGGGCTCACGACCGGTTCCACCGGGAACTGAAGGCGGCTAACTTGCGGGCCACCATGGACACGACGCCGGCGACGGTGCGGGTGCGATTCTTCGCCCGGTACGCGGAGCTCGTGGGACGCTCCGAGGCCGCCGTCTCGCTGGCGCTGCCGGCCACGGTGGGCGACGTGGTGCGGCGCGTGCGGGAGGAGTTTCCCGGCGCCCGAGCGCTGCCCGAGCGCCCGCTCACCGCCGTGAACCTGAGGCACGTCAAGCTGGACGCGGGAGTGCAGGACGGAGATGAAGTGGCGTTCTTGCCCCCGATCGCCGGCGGCTGAATGACGTACCTCACGCGCGATCCTCTCGCGATCGACCGACTCCTCGCCGAGGCCGCCCACGCCGCGTACGGCGGG
>DATHGL010000127.1:0-2253 GCA_035317625.1 Gemmatimonadales bacterium
GAAGCGGCCGAAGCGCGCGTGGGCGGTCAGCCAGCCGCCGAGATTGCCGGGCGTCGCGCACGACTTGGGGCCGCCGCCCTGCTCGTCCTCGGTGCACCGGGTGACGTCGGCCGCCCGCGGCGCGCTCCCGATGAAGTCGAGCACGTGGCGCTCGCCACCCGGCCGCGAGACGAGCATGAGCCCGATGCCGCCGATGCCGGACATGAACGGCTCGACGACGTTCAGCGTGGAGCCGACGGCGACGCCGGCGTCCACCGCGTTGCCGCCGGCCAGCAGCGTCTCGATGCCGGCCATGGAGGCCAGCGGGTGCGCGGAGGCGACGGCACCACGGTTGCCCATGACGGTGGGGCGGTAGGCGCGGCGATGTGGCGGCATGCGAGTCGTCTCCTAGCAGCCCGTGGTGAAAGTCGATGAAAGGGCATCGCCACGGGCGAGCCAGATCGTACACTGCGGGCCATGGCGATGGGCAAGCGCAAGAGCGAGCAAGCGGCGTTGTGGATTCCCACGACCGAGCTCCCGATGTCGCCGGGGCACCCGTTCTACGTGCGCCTGAACGAGATCCTCGAGGCCGCGGGCTTCGACCGATTCGTTGAGGAGCAGTGTCGGCCGTTCTACGCGCCGGTGATGGGACGGCCCAGCCTCGCCCCCGGCCGATACTTCCGCTTGCTGCTGATCGGCTATTTCGAAGGGCTCGACTCGGAGCGCGGGATCGCCTGGCGGGCGGCGGACTCGCTGGCCGTGCGCCATTTTCTGGGTCTGGGCCTCGACGAGGCGGCGCCCGATCATTCGACGATCTCGCGCACCCGACGCCTGATCGACGTCGAGGCGCATCAGGCGGTGTTCACGTGGGTGCAGGAGCGCTTGGTCGAGGCCCACCTGCTCCGGGGCAAGACGCTCGCCGTGGATGCGACCACGCTCGAGGCAAACGCCGCGATGCGGAGCATCGTGCGGCGGGACACGGGGGAGAGCTATCAGAAGTTCCTCACCCGGCTGGCGACGGCCTCGGGCCTCAAGACGCCGAGCCGCGAGGCGCTGGCCCGCCTCGACCGTCGGCGCAAGAAACGGACGGCCAACGCCGAGTGGGTGAATCCGTCGGACCCCGATGCCAAGGTCACGCAGATGAAAGACGGGCGGACCCACCTCGCCCACAAGGTCGAGCACGCGGTCGATCTGGAGACGGGCGCGCTGGTCGCCGTGACCCTGCACGGGGCGGACGTCGGCGACACGACGAGTCTGCTCGCGACGACGTTGACGGCAGCCGAACAGTTGGCGGCCGTGCAGGCGACCGTCCCGACGGCGCTCGTCGGGGATCGGGGCTACCACAGCAACGCCACCCTGCTGACCCTCCGGGCGCTCGGTCTCCGCGCCTACCTCGCTGAGCCCGATCGCGGCCGCCGCTGCTGGGCCAAGGAGCCCGAGGCCCAGCAACCTGTCTATGGCAATCGCCGTCGGGTCGGCGGCCCACGCGGGCGGCGGTTGATGCGGCGCCGCGGCGAGTACGTCGAACGGACGTTTGCGCACGTCTATGACACCGGCGGGCTGCGCCGGATCCACTTGCGCGGGCATCCGAACATCCTCAAGCGGCTGATCGTCCACGCGGGCGCCTTCAATCTCGGGCTCCTGATGCGGCATGTGTTCGGGCGCGGGACGCCGCGCGGCCTTCAGGGCCGCCGGCCGCCGTGGGGCCTGCTGTGGCTGACCCTGTATTCGCTCCTCGCCGCGCTCCGCCCAACTCTGACGAGGCCCCTCGGCGTCCCGCACTCTCTGGCTCGCAGCGGGATCTCATCCTTCTCGCTCGCCGCGACTGGCTCACCCCAATGACTTCCGCCACGGGCTGCTAGGAGGCCGCGCGCCTTCGCCCAGTGGCAGCCGAGCCTGCGCTATCCGGACCGGCGGTCCAGATCGTCGATCAGAGCTTCGCGCGCTACCGGCTCGGCGCCACCAAGGTCGAACGGCTGGCCACCGGGTTTCGCTGGTCGGAGGGGCCGGTGTGGTTCGGCGACGGGCGCTATCTGCTGTGGAGCGACATCCCCAACAACCGCATCATGCGCTGGGACGAGGAGACGGGCGCCGTCACCGTCTTCCGCAAGCCGTCGAACTTCGCCAACGGCAACACGCGCGATCGCCAGGGGCGGCTGCTGACCTGCGAGCACGGCACCCGGCGCGTACGTAAATTTCGTCCTGCCCGACATGATCGCCAAGGCGCTGGCCGGCATGCCGACCAACCGCGCGAGGGCCTGGGCGGAAGATCCG
>DATHGL010000128.1:0-2152 GCA_035317625.1 Gemmatimonadales bacterium
TGGACGAGCTGCACGTGGGAGACCATCAGCTTGCGCCGCACCAATCGTCCAAAACGGGATCCGCGATGTCGCTGAGGGCTTTGTTGTACGCCGCCGCTTTTCCGGGGAGCGCCTGATAGAAGCCGACCCAATACACGTGACTGGAAGCAGTCTGCCCGGTCACGCGGGCGGCGGGGGCGATGAGCGCGACGGCGGCAAGAAGCGAAAGGAGGCGGGCACACATGCACCGGTTCCTCAGGGCTCGAAGAACTCGGCCATGCCGGGTGCGCTGGCGGCGCGATTGGGGAATGTCCGGAGCCCGAGTGCCTCTGCGGACAGCCGCAATGTGCTCTCGTGCTGATACAGCGCGGTCGACTGGTACGCCCGCTTCGACTTGGCGCTCACGGCTACCCATACCACGCGCCCGCCGCCGTGGGCGTTGTCGCTGCCCGCCTCGTCGAACACGATGATCAGCAAGCCGTCGTGCTGGAAGTCCGCGCTGCGGATGAGTGGATCGATGTTCGCGCGCAGCCACGCATCCGCGGTGCCGAGCGAGCAGTCGTGGGCATCGTTGCACAGGTTCGGCACGATGAACGCGTAGTTCGGCAGAGCGTGGCCGGCGAGGTCCGCGGAGAACTGCGTGAACGGCACCAAGTTCTGCTTCTGGGCCAGGTCGTTGACGACGTCGGAGAGCAGCGCGATCACGTTGTGCTTGCGGGCGTAGTTGCCGACATTGCCGCCGGTGTAGCCGATGGACGGCAAGTCCTCGGCGTAGGACTTCCACGTCTTCCCGGCCGCCACCAGCCGTCGCACGATGTTGTCCGCGGTGACCACCGACGAGTAGCTGTCGTTGTCGGTAATCGTGTCCCCCACCGTCATCATGAAGTAATTGCCGATGGACGGGTGGGCGTCCCCGTAATACTGCGTCGCCAGGCCGTACTCGCCCGCGAGGCTGTCCAGATAGACCATCGCCGTGCCGCCGATCACGTCGGCGTAATTTGTATTCTCTTCCACCACGATGAACACATGGTTGAACGGCGGCACGCCGCCGGATGGGAGCGCGGTCGGCTGCCGGTCGCACGCCGAGGGTGTGAGGAGCAGCAGTACGAAAAGGACCGAGCGATGGCGCGGCATGCCAGGAGTACGCCGCCAGCGCGCCCGAGTTCCCTCATACGACCCGTCGCATTCGCGCCCCCCCCACTGCTCGGGAGTCCTAGGGCGTGAGACTGAGCCGGCTGTCGTCCGTGAAGACCACATCGGTGGTCGCCCAGACCAGCTTCAGCTTGTCCAGCGGCGTATCCCGCAGTCGCTGGTGTGCGACCCGGAAGGGGTTGAACCGGACGATCCGGGCCGGCTCGCGCCGCGTCTGCCCGGGGGCGAGCGCCATGTCCACCTTGAGATGGGCGCTGTAAATGGAGTCTCCGAAGGTATCGAGGAACGTCGCGTCACCCTGGAATGCGCGGATCGCCTTCGTCCCCTTGTTCTGATACGCGAACCCGAGCGAGATGTAGTCCTCGTACTGCTCCGAATCGGGATCCCTCGGCAGGTAGCTCTTCTTGACCACCGTGACCCCGAGCAGGGGCTCGAGGAGCTTGGTGACGCTGTCCCGGCGGGCCCGCTCGGCCGCCGTCGCCGCCGCGTCCGCCAGCTGCTTTCGTGCCTGCTCGGCGTAGGCCCAAGTCAGAATGTCGGCGATGGTCATGGTGTCGCGCGGCAGTTTGCTGGCGAACCCGCTCTCCGCGACGACACCCAGCAGGGCGCGCGCCGCGGCGAGCGGCAGCCGGACGCTGTCGGCGGCTGCGAGGACGGAGTCGAGCCGGGCCACGGCGACGCGACTGGCGCGAAAGGCGTCCTCGCGGGAGCGACAGCCCGAGAGCACCGCGCCGAGCAGGCCGGCGCACGCGAGGTTCGTGGTCCATCTGGATGCGTGCATCACGGCTCCGTTGGGAAGGGTCCGCGATCAGAGCCGATAGCCGACGAGCGTGCCCGGCGCGGTCCGCAGGAAAAGCATCCCGGCGATGTCGTCCACCGCGTACACTGGCTCGCGCTCCTTGCCGAGATCCACGCGCGCCCGCGGTTGCGCGCTGTCCTTGTCGACCTGGAGCAGCACGTTGCCGTTCCCTTCGGGTGCGCGAGTGAGCATGAAGACCGATCCGGGGACGGTGAGCGAGGC
>DATHGL010000129.1:0-13622 GCA_035317625.1 Gemmatimonadales bacterium
GTGCGCAACGGACCCGACGAGCCCGGCGTCACGGCGATCGAGTATTCGGCGTACGAGGACATGGTCGAGGCCGAGTTCACGCGCCTGCTGGCGGACGCCAAGGCGCGCTGGCCCGAGGTGCGCATGGTCGTGCGGCACCGACTCGGCACGATTCCCGCTGGCGCGGCGAGCATTGCGATCGTCGCCGCTGCGCCGCATCGGGCGCAAGCATTCGAGGCCTGCCGCTTCGTGATCGAGGAAGTGAAGCGCCGCGTTCCCGTCTGGAAAAAGGAGCTGCGCGCGGACGGGAGTGAGGTCTGGGTGGATCCGTCCGGCCACCCCACGGTCCGACCGTCCGACCGCCCCACCCATGTCTGACGTCGTCCACGACACGCTGCGCCGGCCGCTCGCGAGCCTGCGGCTGTCCGTCACGGACCGCTGCAACATGCGGTGCCGCTACTGCATGCCGGAAGACGAATACGTGTGGCTGCCGCGCGCGTCGATCCTCACGTTCGAGGAGATCGCGCGGCTGGTACACGTGTTCGCGGGGCTGGGGGTGCACAAGGTGCGGCTCACCGGGGGCGAGCCGCTGCTGCGGCACGATCTGCCCGCGCTCGTCGCCATGATCGCGAATGACGCCCGGATCAGCGATCTCGCGATGACGACCAACGGCCTGCTGCTCGCCCCGCAGGCGGGGGCCCTCCGATCGGCCGGCCTCGAGCGGGTGACGGTGAGCCTCGACACGCTGCGCCCCGAGCGGATGCTCGCGTTCGCGAAGAGCGCGCGACATGCCGATGTGCTCGCGGGGATTCGGGCGGCGCGGCAGGCGGGCTTCGCGCAGCTCAAGCTCAACTCGGTCGTGATCCGCGGATTCAACGACGACGAGCTCGCCGATCTCATCGAGTTCGGGCGCGCGGAGGGAGCCGAGGTGCGGTTCATCGAGTACATGGACGTGGGCGGCGCGACCCGCTGGTCCCTGGACCAGGTCGTGTCGCAGCGCGAGATGCTCGAGGTCTTGGGCCGGCGCTTCGGGACGATCGAGCCGATGGCCGGCGACGCTCGCGCCCCCGCCGAGCGGTTCCGGCTCGCCGATGGGACCACGTTCGGCATCATCGCTTCCACCACGGCGCCGTTCTGCCGCACCTGCGACCGCAGCCGCATCACCGCCGACGGCACGTGGTTCCTGTGTCTGTACGCCGCACGGGGGATCGATCTGCGCGAGCCGCTGCGCCGCGGCGCCCCGGATGAAGAGCTGGCGTCCCTCATCCGGGAGACGTGGCAGGGTCGCAGCGACCGCGGGGCGGAGGAGCGGCTCGGTTTGGCGGACCGGGCTGCGCTGTATCGCATCGATTCGCTGCGCGCCGATCCGCACCGCGAGATGCACACCCGCGGAGGCTGAGGGTGCTCAACAAGATCACCGTCGTCGGCGCCGGCAACGTCGGGGCCACAGCTGCCCAGCGCCTTGCGGAGAAAGAGCTCGCGCGCAGCGTCGTCCTCTTCGACGTGATCGAGGGCGTGCCCCAGGGCAAAGCCCTCGACCAGTGGCAATCCGCGCCGATCGAAGGATTCGACACGCGGGTCGTGGGCGGGAACGACTACACACCCGCCGCAGGCAGCGAGCTCGTGGTCGTCACCGCCGGGATCGCCCGCAAGCCCGGCATGAGCCGCGACGATCTGGTTCGCACCAACGCCGAGATCGTCAAGCAGGTCTCCCTCCAGATCAAGCAGCATTGCCCCAACGCCGTCGTCCTGGTGGTCTCGAACCCGCTCGACGTGATGTGCTGGGTCACGAAACAGGTCACCGGGTTCCCGCGCGAGCGGGTGATCGGCATGGCGGGCGTGCTCGACACCGCGCGGTTCCGCACCTTTCTCGCCGAGGCGCTCGACGTATCGGTCCAGGACATCCAGGCGATGGTGCTGGGCGGGCACGGCGACACGATGGTGCCGCTGATCTCGTACACCACCGTCTCGGGCATCCCTGTCACCCAGCTGCTCGCGAAACCGGTGCTCGATAAGATCGTCGAGCGTACGCGCAACGGCGGCGCCGAGATCGTGGCGTTCTTGAAGACCGGATCGGCGTACTATGCGCCGTCGGCGGCGGTCGTCCAGATGGTCGAGGCCATCGTGCAGGACAAGAAACGGATTCTCCCCTGCGCCGCCTGGCTGCAAGGAGAGTACGGGCTGTCGGGGATGTACTGCGGGGTGCCGTGCAAACTGGGTCGCAACGGCCTCGAGAAGATCCTGGAAGTGAAGCTGTCGCCGGACGAGCAGGCGGCGCTCAAGAAGTCGGCGGAGGCGGTGAAAGAAACAATGGCGGCGGTGAAGCTCTAGGCCGCCCCGGTGAACTCCTTCGCGGGAGGCTTGGGCGCGAGGTTAGCCTTCCAGTAGTCCCGATTCAGCTGCGCGATGAAATCGATCGAGATCTCCTTGGGGCAGGCGGCCATGCACTCACCGTGGTTGGTGCAGGCCCCAAACCCTTCCGCATCCATCTGCGCCACCATGGTGACGACGCGCGTGGAGCGCTCGGGCTGGCCCTGGGGCAAGAGCCCCAGGTGCGACACCTTCGCGGCCACGAACAGCATGGCCGACGCGTTGGGGCAGGCCGCCACGCACGCCCCGCACCCGATGCAGGCGGCGGCGTCCATGGCGAGGTCGGCATCGCGTTTCGGCACCAGCACCGCATTGGCCTCCGGCGCGCTCCCGGCGCGCACCGTGATGAACCCCCCTGCCTGGACGATCCGGTCGAAGGCGCCGCGGTCCACAACCAAGTCTTTGATCACGGGGAACGCCCGGGCCCGCCACGGCTCGATCCACAGCTCGGCCCCGTCCGCGAACGAACGCATGTGCAGCTGGCACGTCGTGGTGGCGCGCTGCGGGCCGTGGGGGCGGCCGTTGATCACCATGCCGCACGCGCCGCAAATCCCTTCGCGGCAGTCGTGGTCGAACGCGATCGGCTCGTCCTTGCGCGCGAGGAGCTGCTGGTTGAGCACGTCCAGCATCTCGAGGAACGACATGTCGGGGCTCACGTCGGTGATGGCGTAGCGGACAAAGCTCCCGGGGAGCCCGGGCCCCTGCTGCCGCCAGACGTGGAGCGTGAGGTGCATTACGTGTAGCTCCGCTGCGCGAGATGGACCGCCTCGAAGGCGAGCGGCTCCTGGTGCAGCGTCGGGGCGTTCCCCACGCCGGTGAACTCCCAGGCGGCGACGTAGCTGTACCGTGCGTCGTCGCGCTTTGCCTCGCCCTCCGGGGTCTGCGACTCCTCACGGAAGTGGCAGCCGCACGACTCTTCCCGGTGCAGTGCGTCCCGGCACATCAGCTCGGCGAACTCGAAAAAGTCGGCCACGCGGCCCGCATGCTCGAGTGCCTGATTGAAGTCCTCGCCCTTCCCTCCGACGTACACGTCGCGCGCGAACTCCTCCCGCAACCCGGCGATCTTGGCGATCGCGTCGTTCAGGCCAGCGGCGTTCCGGGACATGCCGCACTGGTCCCACATCAGTCGGCCCAACTCGCGGTGAAAGACGTCCGCCGTCTTCCGGCCGCTCCCGGCGAGTAGCCTCCGGACCCGCTCGTTCACCTCGCCCTGGACCTGGCGGAACGTGGGGTGGTCGGGCCCGACCGTGTCGCGCTTGGCCTGGGCGAGGTAGTCCCCGATCGTGTACGGCAGGATGAAATACCCGTCGGCGAGCCCTTGCATCAGCGCGCTCGCGCCCAGCCGGTTGGCGCCGTGGTCCGAAAAGTTGGCCTCGCCGATCGCGTACAGCCCGTCGAGCGTGGTCATGAGGTTGTAGTCCACCCACAGCCCGCCCATGGTGTAGTGCGGGGCGGGGTAGATCCGCATCGGCCCGTCATAGGGGTTCTCCCCCGTGATGCGTTGGTACATCTCGAACAGGTTGCCGTAGCGCTCGGCGATCACCTGCCGGCCCAGACGGGCGATCGCGTCGGCGAGGTCGAGGTACACGCCGTGCCCGCCCGGACCGACGCCGCGCCCCTCGTCGCACACGTCCTTGGCGCGCCGCGACGCGATGTCACGCGGCGCGAGGTTGCCGTAGCTCGGGTACAGCCGCTCGAGATAGTAGTCCCGCTCGGCCTCGGGGATGGCGCCCGGCGCGCGTGTGTCGCCTGTCCGCTTCGGCACCCAGATGCGGCCGTCGTTGCGGAGCGACTCGCTCATGAGCGTCAGCTTCGCCTGATGCGGACCGGTGACGGGAATACAGGTGGGATGGATCTGGGTGAAGCACGGATTGGCGAGCGCCGCGCCGCGGCGATAGGCACGCCAGATCGCGGTGGCGTTGCAGCCCTTCGCGTTGGTTGAGAGGTAGTAGACGTTCGCGTACCCGCCCGTCGCCAGTACCACCGCGTCAGCCGCGTGGCCGCTCACCGCGCCGCTCACCAGGTCGCGCACCACGATGCCGCGGGCTTGCCCGTCGATCACGACCAGATCGAGCATCTCGGTGCGCGGGTACATGTGCACCTTGCCGGCCGCGATCTGCCGCGCCAGCGCCTGGTAGGCGCCGAGCAGCAACTGCTGGCCGGTCTGGCCGCGGGCGTAGAAGGTGCGCGAAACCTGCACGCCGCCGAACGACCGGTTCGCGAGCAGGCCCCCGTATTCGCGCGCGAACGGGACCCCTTGGGCCGCGCACTGGTCGATGATCCGGGCGCTGAGCTCGGCCAGCCGGTAGACGTTGGCCTCGCGCGCGCGGAAGTCGCCTCCCTTGACCGTGTCGTAGAACAGCCGGAACGCCGAGTCGCCGTCGTTCTGGTAGTTCTTCGCCGCGTTGATTCCACCTTGCGCCGCGATCGAGTGCGCCCGGCGGGGGGAATCCTGAAAACAGAAGCAGGAGACGGTGTACCCGAGCTCGGCCAGCGACGCGGCGGCGGAACCGCCGGCTAGGCCCGAGCCCACGACGATGATGTGGTACTTCATCTTGTTCGCGGGGTTGACCAGCTTGATTTCGGACCGGTGCCGCTCCCATTTCTGTTCGAGCGGCCCGCTGGGGATCTTGGAGCGTAGCTCCATGCTCAGCGCACGATCCCGGCGAGCACCGCCACCGGAATGGAGATGTAGAGACCGGCGATCAGCACCGCGATGGCACCCGCCGCGCTGCGCCGCCAGCGCCCGGTCGGCGGCCGGTTGAGCCCCAGCGTCTGCAACGCGCTCCAGGTGCCGTGGTAGAGGTGCAGACCCAGCACGATCATCGCCGCGATATACGCCGCTGCCACGGGCCACACCCGCAGGCTCGCGACGACGTTGTGATAGACGTCGCCCGGGACGAAGCTCGGGTTCACCCGGCCGAATGTGAAGTCGAGCAGGTGATAGATCACGTACAGGGCGATGAGCACGCCCCCCCACCGCATCGTGCGGGCGGCATACGTCGTCTCGACGGGCTCGAGCCGCCGATAGCCCACCGGGCGGGCGCGCCAGCTGGCGCGCGTCACCATGATCGCCGCGCCGATGTGCGCGCCGACCGTCACCAGAAGGACCAAACGCGCGATCCACAGCAGCTGCCCTCGGGCGAAGAACGGCGCCCCCACGGTTCGCAAGCCCTCGGCGTACGTGTTGAAGTGCTCGGGCCCCTGGAACACCTTGAGGTTGCCGAGCAGATGACCGACCACGAACAACAACAGGATGACGCCCGTGACGGCCATGAGGACCTTCATGCCGACGAGCGAGCGGGTGACACCCGGACGGGCAGCGACTGCAGGCAGGCTGGTCATGGAACGGTGGGATGATACCTGCTCGGCTGCGACTCAGGCAAGCCGACGGATGCGCCGGCTATCTTTCGTACGTTCGCCACCAACCCACCTCGGCTCGAGGAGGCGCCACGCATGGCCACGTCCTCATCCATGATCGTGTCCACGACGTTCGACATACAAGGCCGCCGCGTGCGCGAGTACCGCGGTGTGGTCCGCGGAATCACCGTGCGCGCGCCGACCATTTCGCAAGGCATCCTCGGCGGTTTGAAGAGCATCATCGGCGGCCGGATCGGCGCGTACACCGAAATGTGCGAGCAGGCACGGCAGGCCGCCTACGACCTCATGGTCGAGCACGCGAGACAGGTCGGGGCGAACGCGGTGCTCGGCGTCGCCTTCGATGCGTCGGAGGTGGCGAGCAGGGCTTCGGCAACCGAGGTGCTCTGCTACGGCACGGCGGTCGTACTGGAGTGAGACCCACCGTCGTCGTCGTGGGGGGGGGATTCGGCGGCTTGCGCGCCGCCCGCGCGCTGCGCCGCGTGCCCGTCGACGTCGTCCTGGTCGATCGGCACAATTACCACCTGTTCCAGCCGCTCCTCTACCAGGTCGCGACCGCCGGCCTCGAGCCCGAGCAGATCGCGAAGCCGGTGCGGGCGATCTTGCGGGGGCAAGCGAACTTCGAGTTCCGGATGAGCGAGGTGACCGGTCTCGACTCCGGCGCAAAGCGACTCCTCACCCGAGACGGTGCGATCGCCTACGACTACCTGATCCTCGCCGTGGGCGGCGAAACGAACTACTTCGGGCTCGAGAGCGTGCCGCGGCACGGGTTCGGGCTGAAGGATATTCCGGAGGCGATCCGCATCCGCAACCACGTGCTGCACGCGTTCGAGCGCGCGATGCTCGAGCACGACCCCGAGCGGCGCCGCGCCGAGCTCACCTTCATCGTCGTGGGGGGCGGCCCGACGGGCGTCGAGATGGCAGGCGCCCTCTCCGAGCTCATCCGACTGGTCCTGGTGAAGGACTACCCCCGGCTCAACATGAAGGACGTGCGCGTGCTGCTCGTTGAAGCGACCGACCGGCTGCTCGGTCCAATGCCCGCCCGGCTGCGCGAGGCCGCCGCCGAAACGCTGTGGCGCAAGCACGTGGAGGTCCGCTTCGGTGCGACGGTCGCCGATTACGACGGCGAGCGGGTGCTCCTGAAGAGCGGGGAAGTGATTCCGGCCCGCACGCTCGTGTGGGCCGCGGGGGTGCAAGCCGTGTCGCTCACCACCCGGCTCGGGTTGCCGACGGGGCGGCAAGGCCGAATTCCGGTGGCGGACACCCTGGACGTCCCCGGTCACCCGGGCGTGTACGTCATCGGGGACGCGGCCTATCTCGAGGTGGACGGCCAGCCCTTGCCGATGATGGCCCCGGTCGCGATTCAGATGGCGGAAACAGCGGCGCGGAATATCGGGCGCCACGTCGCCGGCGAGTTGCCGCTGGCGTTCCGCTACCGCGATCCGGGGTCGCTGGCGACCATCGGGCGCAACGCCGCCGTCGCCTACATTCGGGGGATCGCCTTCACGGGATTCCCCGCCTGGGTGGTGTGGTTGGTCGTCCACATCATGCAGCTCATCGGCTTCCGCAACAAACTATTCGTCCTGCTGAATTGGGCGTGGGATTATTTCTTCTACGAGCGTGCCGCACGCCTGATCACGACGATGGACTGATCAGGGCAGGGTGGGGCGTGGGGTGGAGCGGCGGGCGGAGGGTCGTGCGCGCGCCGTGCCCGTCCGCCGCACCACGCCGTTCCAGCCGCACTCGAGGCACCAGCGGCGCTGCAGCAGCGGGAGCAGCCGATCGAAGAAGCGGTTGCGCAGGCCCACCATTTCGATGCCGCACTGCGGGCAGAGTGGGCCCCGGGGCAGCAGGAGGTACACGACCGCCGTCACGATCACCACCCGCATCGCCACGGTGACGAGCAGGACCAGCACCACCAGCATACTGCATGATAGTGCCGGGCCGGCCGTCCAGCCAACCTCACCCGCGGGCGGCCCGTGCGAGCTCGAGGATCCGCCGCTCCAGCTCCGCGAGCTCCACCGGCTTGACCAGGACGCGCTCCCGCGCCACGGGCGTGTTCCCGGGCTCCGCGAGCTGGGAGACGTCACCCGACAGGAACAGCACCCTCGCCGCGAGCTCGGGGCGCTCTTCCTCGAGCTGCGCGTACAGCTCGATCCCTCCCATCCGGGGCATCCGCAGGTCGGCGACGATCACATCGGCAGGCCGCAGGCGCAGCTTCGCCAGCCCGTCCAAGCCGTCCACCGCCTCCTCCACCTCCGCCCCCCGGCGCGCGAGGAACCGGGCCATCGGTCGCCGGACGCCCTCCTCGTCCTCCACGATGAGCACGTGAACACCGGTGAGCGACGCCACCGGCTTCGCGACGTCGCGCACCCGTTGGTCCGGGCCGGCGGCGGCCGTCCCCGGCTCGGCGCTCACCGCTGGGGCGACCGGAACCGAGAGAACGAACCGGGCCCCCCCACCCGGCGCCGAGGCCAGGCGGAGATCGCCGCCCACCTCGCGCGCGATCTGGCGCGAGATGTAGAGGCCGAGGCCCGTGCCGCGCCGGCCCTTCGAGGTGACGAACGGTCGGAACAGGCGCGACGCAATGTCGGCAGCGACGCCCTTGCCGTTGTCACCGACGGCCACCGACACCCGGGCGTCCTCGACCCACGTGTCCACGGTGAGGTGCCGCGGAGGCTTGACCGCACGGAGCGCATCGATCGCGTTGGAGAGGAGATTCACCAACACCTGCTCGAGCTTGATCGAGTCGCCCTCGACCGCGGGGAGGTTGGCGTCGAGCCGGCCGCCGACGGTGATCTCGTCCACACCGAACCGGAAGGACAGCAAGTCGAGCCCACCGCGCACCACGTCGTTCAGGTTGACGCGAGTGACCTCCCGCTCGGCTGCCCGCACGAACCGCAGCAAGCCGCGGAGGAGCTTGGCGGCACGCCGCGTCTGGCGCAGGATCTGGACCATCTCATTCCGCTGCTCGCCCACGACGGTCGGGTCGGCGAGCCGGTTCTCCGCGTGCGCCGCGATCGCCATTAGCGGATTGTTGACCTCGTGCGCGACGCCGGCCAGCAACTCCCCGGCGGCGGCGAAACGGCCCTGTTCCTCGGCGCGGTCGCGCAGAATGCGGGTCATCGCGTTAAAGTGCCCGGCCACGCGACCGAGCTCGTCGGCCCCGCGGATCGGAACGCTGACGGTGAGATCGCCGTCGGTGGCACGGGCGAGGCCAGCCTCGAGCTCGCGCAGCGGGCGCCAGACGCGTCGGCGCACCACGTAGGCCAGGGCGGGCACCCACAGAACTCCGGCCAGGAGCCACAGGATGGTCGCGCGGGGCACCTCGTCCGCCGCTGCCTGCAAGGCACGCTGGCGCGCGATCAAGTAGGCCCGAGCAACGCGGCTCCCGTCGGCCCCGCGGTCGTGGGCGATCTGGACGAGTCGCTCTACTGCCGCCAAGCGCGCCGCGGCCTCCGCCGGGCGCCCCCGATCGAGGTCGTTCAGCACCTGTACGAGGGCGCTCCCCACGCTGGAGAGAGCGTCGTCGATGCGCGTCAGCTCGGCGCGCAGGGTCTCGGCGATGGGGGTGTCCGGTGGTACGGCGAGCGGCGCGCGCCCGAGCGCCAGCACCTGATGCGCGAGTCTCAGGGAATCAGGCGCCGACCACGAGCCACGGGCGAGGTTGCGCGCGATTGCGACCGTCCGATTCAGTGCGCTGTCCCGGCGCGCGAGCTCCGCGCTCAACGTGGTGATCGCCTGAGTGGCGGCACCGAGTGCCAGGGCCGGTCGGCTGACGCGGAAGAACAGGTAGACGGGCAGCGCGGCGGCGTACAAGCCTGCGCCGAGCGCGACGCCGAGCAGCGTCACGCGCACGCTGAACGCTCGCCCCGCCGGCGCAGGGATCGATCGGAGCGGTGTCACAGGAACGCAAGCCCGAGACGAGCGAGCACAGGTGTCATCCCCCCCACGCAAGCGGGCGCAAACGTAGCGGTACGGTAGCCGCTAAGATAGCGCTCCTCCCCCGGCTGACGGGATCACCGAATCATGCGCGCGCCTGGCGCTGACTAGCGGGGCCGGGCCGGAGCGGCCACATTTGCTCCCGCGCCCCGATGGCAGGAAGCGAGGTCCGCATGGCTAGCGATACCGGCGACCGCATGAGGATCGTGATCGGCTACGCGCTGTGGGCCACGCTCTGCGCCGCGGCGGCCGGCCTCGCGCTCTCCCTCATCCACACCTGGTTCTTCAGCTCCCACGCCAGCGCCCCGGAATTCTGGCGCACCCTGTTCGAGGACGTGGCCACCACGGTCGGCATCGCCGCCGGGCAGGGGGCGGTAGCCCTGGTCTCGGGCAGCGTGCTCGCGCAGCTCGGCCGCGGGCTCCATGCCACCGTCCTCCTGGGCCTGCTCGTCGGGGTGTTCGACTTCGTCATGAACTTCCTCCAGATGGCGGTGCCCCGGACCGAGCTCGGCTGGGTGCCCGATCTCATCATCCTCGCGGCTGTCACGATCGCCATCACCGCGTTCGGATCGCGGTCGGCGGCGGTCGCCCCGTGACCGACGAGCTGCGCGACGCGCAACAGCGACTCGAGCGGCGCGTCGAAGTCCTGGAGCAGATGATGCGACGGCTGGTCGCGCCCGGCGCCATCTCCGAGCGCGTCGTCGCCGTGCCTCCACGCACACCGGCTCCAAGCCCCACCCTCGCCGGCCACCCGCCGCCCGTCCCTCCCCTCCCGCGGCCCGCCGCTCCCGACCTCGAGCAGTGGTTCGGCCAGCGGGGCCTGCTGGTGGTGGGCGTCCTCGCGCTGCTCGCGGCGACCGGATTCTTCCTGAAGTATGCGATCGATCGGGGGTGGATCGCGCCGGCGGTCCGTTCCCTGCTCGCCCTGGTCGCGGGGATCGCGCTGGCGGCGTGGGGAGAGGCGCGCATCCGCAGCGGCCTGCGGCGCTACGGCGCCGCGATGATCGGCGCGGGTGGCGGTCTCGCCTACCTTGGCCTGTGGGCGGCGGCCGGGCCCTACGGCCTGATCGAGCGGCGTGTCGGCGTCCTGCTGCTCGCCGCGTGCACGGCGATCGTGATCGTCCTGGCCCTCCGGCACGAGGTCGAAGGACTCGCGATCTGGGCGCTCGCGGGCGCCTACCTGGCTCCGATGCTCCTCCCGCCTGCCACGCCCAACCCCGAGGCGTTTCTCGGTTACCTCGAGGTGGTCGGCCTCGGGACCGGCCTGCTCGCCTACACGATGACCTGGCGCCGGACCTACGTTCTGGCGCTCGCCGGCTACTTCCTCCTGGCGGCCGCCGTCGCCGCCCGCGCGCTGGACAGCGCGCTCGGCTGCTGGTTCCTCGCCGCGGGCGCCTTGCTCACGCTGCACGTCACGCGGCGACGCGCCTGGCCCGAGGCGCGGCTCGGGATGCTGTTGCTCGCGTGGGTCCTGCTGCGCATGGCGCTGACCGGGATCGGGGGCGTTGAGCCGCGGGTTTGGCTCGCCCTGGGCGCAGCCCTCGCCGTCGCGGCACTCCTGTTTCGGCAACAACTCGACCGTGACCCACTGCAGACAGGTGAGGACGCGTTGCTGTTCGTCGCGAATCCCTTCGTCCTGGTCGCATTGGCGCGGACGGCCGGGCCACGGATGCTCGATCCGGTGGCGGCCCTCGTGCCCGGGCTGCTGGCGGTCGTCTATCTCACCGCGGGATGGACGCGCCGGACCGCGCCCCATCTGGTGATGGGGTTCGGGCTCGCCGCCTTCGCCCTCGCGGTGCAGGGCAGCCCGGCGGCGGTCGTCGTCCTCTGGACGGCGCTCTTGCTCGCCGCGCTCGCGGCGGAGCGGCTGGGAACTCGGGTCGGCGGGCGGATCGCCGCCCTCGGGCTCGCCGCGATCGCGTTTCCCTGGCTGTTCGGCGTGGCACTGTGGTCCCGCTCGCCGGGCGCCGCGGCGTTCAGCGACCCCTGGGCGCTGGCGCTCTACACCTACGTCGCCGGCACGGCGCTCGCCGCCCGTTGGTGGGGGCGAGCCGACCGGGGGAGTGAGCTGTTGTGGGTGGTGTGTGGTGCGGCGGTGTTCGCGGGCGGCTCGATCGAGCTGCAGCGGTACTTCGGACGGCGCGCCCCGCTCGCCGGCGACCTCGCCCTGAGCGTCTTCTGGTTGGCGTACGCCGGCGCCCTGGTGCGACTCGGGTTCCAGCACGAGCGCAAGGACGTGCGCTCGGCGGGGCTGGTCGTGGCCGCCGGCGCCGGGGCCAAGATCGTGCTGTACGACCTCTCGACCCTCGAAGCGTTGTACCGCATCGCCTCGTTCTTCACCCTCGCGCTCATCGCGCTAGCGGTTGCCTACGCGTACAACAAAAAGGCGACGACGTCGAGCAGCAACGTCTGACGGAGACGTCACGCAGAGGCGACGTCTTTAGAGCTTAGGCAACGTAATCCCCTGTTGAGCCTGATATTTCCCTTTCTTGTCCTTGTAGCTGATCTCGCACTCGTCTCCCTCGTCGGCCGTGAAGAACAGGACCTGCGCGATCCCCTCGTTGGCGTAGATCCGCGCGGGGAGCGGCGTCGTGTTGGAGATCTCGAGCGTGACGAACCCTTCCCACTCGGGCTCGAACGGGGTCACATTGGTGATGATCCCGCACCGCGCGTAGGTGCTCTTGCCGACGCAGATCGTCAGGACGTTGCGCGGGATGCGGAAGTACTCGATGGAGCGGGCGAGGACGAACGAGTTGGGCGGCACGATGCACACATCGCCCGTGAACTCCACGAAGGACTTCGGGTCGAACCGCTTCGGATCCACCACCGCCGAGAGCGCGTTCGTGAAGATCTTGAACTCCGGGGCGACGCGCATGTCGTAGCCGTACGACGACACGCCATAAGAGATGACGCCGGCGCGCGCCTGGTTTTCGGCGAACGGCTCGATCATGGCGTGGTCGGTGGCCATGCGTCGGATCCAGCGATCGGACTTGATGGACATGGGGCGGCAATATATCGGCGGCGTCGACACTTACGCCACTCGATTCGGTTGACAAGGCTGCCAGGCGCGAATACGTTTCGGCGGGTCAAGTGAATTTTTTCACGAACTCATGAACCAGCCCTATCTCTCCTTTCTCCTTCTGCTTGGCTTCGTCGCGTTCAACGCGGGCCTGTTGATCGCGCTGTCGCATCTGCTGGCACCACGGAAGCCTACCGTCCTCAAAGACGCGCCGTACGAGAGCGGCATGCCGCCGCTGGGCACCGCACACGAGCGTTTCTCGGTCAAGTTCTACCTCGTGGCGATGCTGTTCATCGTCTTCGACATCGAGACGGTGTTCTTGATTCCGTGGGGCACGATCTTCTGGGGCGGCGGGGGCGGACCGGGCACGGGGTTCCTGCTGGTGGAGATGCTGGTTTTCATGCTCATTCTGGCGGTCGGCTACGTCTATGTCTGGAAGCGGGGAGCGCTGCAATGGGACTGAGCGCATGAAGCGCGTCATGGAAACGAAGGAAGTTGCCGGGCAAAGCCCGAACTACCTTCTGGCCAAGTTCCAGGGTCTCGTCGACTGGGCCGTCAACGCCTCGCGCGCCAACTCACTGTGGCCCATGCCGTTCGGGACCGCGTGCTGTGCGATCGAGTTCATGGCGACGGCGGCCAGCCGCTACGATTTCGCGCGGTTCGGCATGGAGCGCCAGGCGTTCTCGCCGCGGCAGGCGGACGTGCTGATCTGCGCCGGGCGGCTGCCGTTCAAGCTGGCCCCCGTGATCCGGCGCATCTACGATCAGATGCCGCAGCCCAAGTGGGTGATCTCGACGGTATCGATCCCCTGCATTTTCGACAACTACGCGATGGTGCAGGGGATCGATACCGTCGTCCCGGTGGACGTCTACGTCCCGGGCTGTCCGCCCCGCCCGGAGGGACTGTTGTACGGCGTGCTGCTCCTGCACAAGAA
>DATHGL010000130.1:0-14374 GCA_035317625.1 Gemmatimonadales bacterium
CCCCCCGTGGAGAGATCCATCACCGTGTCCGCGCCATAGTGGACGGCGTGATGCAGCTTCTCGAGCTCCTGGTCGATGTTCGACTCGACCGCCGAGTTGCCGATGTTGGCGTTGATCTTGACGCACGCGACCTTGCCGATCGCCATCGGATCAAGCCGCCCGGCGAGGTGGTTCACGTTCGCCGGGATGATCAGCCGCCCGCGGGCGACTTCGTCGCGCACCAGCTCGACGGGCAGCGCTTCCCGTTCGGCGACGCGCCGCATCTGATCGGTAATCCGCCCTTCACGCGCCAAATGCATCTGGGTTACGCAAGTCATCGGTACGCCTCCTCAGAAAAACAGGGAGAGGGGAGTCGGGAGAGGTTCTCTCCGATGCGGGCCGACGCACGGTCCGTCACCGTCGAGTACCTCTCCCTTCTCCCCTCTCCCATGAACTCGCTCTTGATTTCCATCTGAGCTCCCTGCGCCGGCATTATCCGGATCAGGTTCAAAGGGTGTGATCTCAGCCCGCGATGCACACGCCGCGGGCACCCCTGTCTCCGGCCAATCTAACCGGCGGTGCGCTGCTTCACACCTCCCGCGGCTTGGGTGGCCCGTACCGGTCTCCCGGCTCGTGCACCTTCTCCCACTCTGAACGGAACGCGAACGGATCGACTCCGCTCGGCCGGTCGAGCGCCAGGATCCCGTCCAAATGATCGATCTCGTGCTGCAGCAGCTCGGCCATCGGCCCCTTCAGCTCCAGGGTGTGCTGCTTGCCTTTCAAGTCGGTGTAGCTCACGCTCGCCGTGTAGGCCCGCGTGACCCGGACCAGCAGGTTGGGGAACGAGAAGCAATCGTCCCACACCGGGAAATCGTCCGGCCCCACGTCCGTGATCTCGGGGTTGATCATGGTCCAGCGCTGTTTGTCCGTCTGAATGAACACGATCCGCACCGGCGCGCCGATCTGCGGCGCCGCGAGAGCCCGCCCCATTTTATGCTTCTTTTTGGCGATAGCGAGCGAGTCCCGGAGGTCGTCCGCGACCAGTCGGGTGGCGGCGGACTTCGGGTTCTGGACCCGCTCGCAGCGGACCCGCAGGATGGGATCGCCCAATTGGCGGATGCGTCGTACGGCCATGGGGCGCCAATTTGGGGGTTTGGCGGCGGCATGCAACTCGCGCTCGTGGCTTGAGGGGCGCCGTCCGAGGGATATCCTTGACCTTCCATGTCCCTCGCCGGGGTGGTGCTCGCGGCCGGGGCCTCGGAGCGGATGGGTAGGCCCAAGGCGCTGCTGGACTTCCGGGGCCTGCCGTTCGTGGTCCGCATCCTCGAGGCGCTGGAAGCGCTCGATCTGAAACACCGCGTCGTGGTGCTCGGCCCCGACGCGCCTCGGGTCCGACCGTTCCTCGCCACGCACGAGTGCGCCATCGTCGAGCACCCCGATCTGGCCGCCGGTTCGATCGGCTCGCTGCGTGCCGCTCTCGCCGCCCTCGAGCCGATCCGCCCCTCGGGGATCCTGGTGTGGCCGGTCGACCTCCCGCACGTCCGGGTCGCCACCGTCGAGCGACTGCTGGAAGCGTACCGGCTGGGCGGCGGGCTTGCCGTCGCGCCCACCTTCGCGGAGCGGCGCGGCCAGCCGGTGATCTGGGATCAGGCCCTGTTCGCCGAGCTGGTCACCAGCGCGGCAGCGACGCAGCACGGTGCCCGCGCTGTGCTCGTAGCGCATGAGGCGGAGCTCATGACCGTACCGGTGGACGACCCCGCGGTGATCGACGATCTGAATACGCCGGAGGATTACGAGAGGCTGGTGCGGGAGGTGAATAGGGACATCTACTGACGAGGGGTTAGGGGCTCGGGGTTGGGGTCTAGGGCTGGGGTTGGGGTCTAGGGCTAGTGATTCGGGACCGCTCCCTGACCCCTAGCCCCGAGCCCCCAGTCCCTAGCTCGTTGACAATCCCGAGTAGTTCCTGTAGGATTCGCTTTCGCCCTGGCCTCATCTGCGCAACTCGCGATGCACAAAGGACTTCGGGAGTCACTATGAGCAGCGGTATCGAAGCCCAGGTCCTCCAGCCGTATAAGTACGGCTTCGTCACGGATATTGAGTCGGAGACCGTCCCGCCCGGCCTGAGCGAAGACGTCATTCGGCTGATCTCGCAAAAGAAGGGCGAGCCGGCATGGATGCTCGACTGGCGGCTCAAGGCCTATCGCAACTGGCTGAAAATGCCCGAGCCGCACTGGGCGAACGTGAAGTACGGCCCGGTCGACTATCAGGCGATCAGCTATTACGCGGCTCCCAAACAGCGGCCCAAGCTGGACAGCCTCGAGCAGGTGGATCCCAAGCTGCTCGAGACGTTCGAGAAGCTGGGGATCCCGATCGAGGAGCGGAAGCGGCTCGCGGGGGTGGCGGTCGACGCCGTATTCGATTCGGTGTCCGTCGCGACGACGTTCCGCGAGGAGCTCAAGAAGCACGGGGTGATCTTCTGCGCCATCTCGGAAGCGATCCGGGAATATCCCGAGCTGGTGCAGCAGTACCTCGGCTCGGTGGTTCCGTACAATGACAACTTCTTCGCCGCCCTCAACTCTGGCGTGTTCACGGACGGCTCGTTCGTGTACATCCCGAAGGGCGTGCGCTGCCCGATGGAGCTGTCCACCTACTTCCGCATCAACGCGGAGTCAACCGGTCAGTTCGAGCGCACGCTGATCGTCGCGGACGAGGGAAGCCACGTGAGCTACCTCGAGGGCTGCTCGGCTCCAGTCCGCGACGAAAATCAGCTGCATGCGGCGGTGGTGGAGCTGGTCGCGCTCGACCACGCGACGATCAAGTACTCGACCATTCAGAACTGGTACCCGGGCGACGCAGCGGGTCGCGGCGGGATCTACAACTTCGTGACGAAGCGGGGTGCCTGCCGCGGCCGGAGCTCCAAGATCTCCTGGACGCAGGTGGAGACCGGCTCGGCGATCACGTGGAAGTACCCCGGCTGCATTCTGCAGGGCGACGACTCGATCGGTGAATTCTACTCGGTGGCCGTGACCAACAACCGCCAGCAGGCGGATACGGGCACCAAGATGATCCACATGGGCAGGAACACCCGCTCGACGATCGTGTCGAAGGGCATCTCGGCGGGCCGGGGCCAGAATACGTATCGCGGCCTCGTGAAGATCCTGAAGGGCGCCGAGCAGGCGCGGAATTACTCGCAATGCGATTCGATGCTGATCGGCGACCAGTGCGGGGCGCACACCTTCCCGTACATCGACGTGCGGAACAGCACCGCCATCATGGAGCACGAGGCTTCGACGTCCAAGATCGGCGAAGACCAGATCTTCTACGCGAAGCAGCGGGGCCTGTCGGCCGAAGACGCCGTCTCCATGATCGTCAACGGCTTCTGCAAGGAAGTCTTCAAGGAGCTGCCGATGGAGTTCGCGGTCGAGGCGCAACGGTTGCTCGGCATCAGTCTCGAAGGCAGCGTGGGATGAACGTCTTGCTCGAGATAAACGGCCTTCACGCAACCGTGGAGGGCAAGGAGATTCTCAAGGGCGTCGACCTCACGGTGCGCGCCGGCGAGGTGCACGCGATCATGGGGCCGAATGGCTCGGGGAAGAGCACGCTGGCGCAGGTGCTCGCGGGACATCCCGCGTACGCGGTGACGGCCGGCTCGGTGCGGTACGAGGGGAAGGACCTGCTCGCCATGGCCCCCGAAGAGCGGGCGCGCGAGGGTGTGTTTCTGGCGTTTCAATATCCCGTGGCCATCCGCGGCATCACCAACGCCTACTTCCTCCGCTCCGCGGTGAACGCGATCCGCAAGCATCGCGGCCAGGAGGAGCTCGGACCGGTCGAATTCATGGACGCGCTCGAGGACAAGCTCAAGGCGATCGGCTGGGACTCGAGCTACCTGAGCCGGCCCGTGAACGACGGCTTTTCGGGTGGCGAGAAGAAGCGCAACGAGATCCTGCAGCTCGCCGTCCTCGATCCGAAGCTCGCGATTCTGGACGAGACGGATTCCGGACTCGACATCGACGCGCTGAAGACGGTGGCGCTGACGGTGGACAAGCTGCGGCGACCCGACAACGCCACCGTGCTCGTCACGCACTACTACCGGATCCTCACGCACATCCAGCCCGACTTCGTCCATGTGCTGGCGGCCGGGCGCATCGTCAAATCGGGCGGCAAAGAGCTGGCGGTGGAGCTCGAAGAGAAGGGCTACGACTGGCTGCGCGAAGAGGCCGCGGTGGCATGACCGACGCAACCGGTCGCACCGACCGCTACCTCGCCGATTTCAAGACGTTCGCGGGCAACGGCGCCGCCGGCGCGCCCGCGTGGCTCAAGCAGATCCGCGAGGGCGCGATCGCGCGGTTCGCCGAGCTCGGCTTCCCCACGATGCACCAGGAGGAGTGGCGCTTCACCAGCGTCGCGCGGATCGCGGAGCAGCGGTTCACCCTTTCGCACACGCCCGTCTCCCGTCTCCCGCTTCCCGCCGTGATCGACGCCCTCGCACTCGGCGCCGGTCCCCGCGTCGTGTTCGTCGATGGACACCATGCCCCCGCCCTCTCGACGGTCGGCAGCGAGTCCGGGGGCGTGCGGGCCGGGAGTCTCGCGGCCGCGCTGCGGACGGACGCGGGCGGCGCGCTCGCCCGCGAGCACCTCGCGCGGCACGCGCGCTGGCAGGAAAGCGCCTTCGCGGCGCTCAACACGGCGTTCCTCGTGGACGGCGCCTGCGTGCTCGTCCCCGCCGGCGTGACGCTCGACCGACCGCTCGAAGTGGTTTACCTGTCGAGCGGTCGCACCGGAGCCGGCGACCCGACCGTGTCCCATCCCCGAAGCCTCATCGTCGTCGAACGGGGCGCGCAGGCGGCCGTGGTGGAGACCTACGCCGGGATCGCGGACGGTGTGTACTGGACCAACGCGGTGACCGAGGTGGTGGTGGGCGAAGGCGCGCGCGCCGAGCTGTACCGGGTGCAGCGCGAGGGCCCACAGAGCTTCCAAGTGGCAACGACACATTCGCGACAGGAACGCGACAGCTACCTGGGTCTGCACGTCGTAACGCTGGGCGCGGCGCTCGCCCGTCACGACATCACCGCGGTGTTGGGAGGGCCGGGCGCCGAGCTGGTCCTGAACGGACTGTATCTCCTGGGGGGCGCCCAGCATGCGGACCACCACACGGTGATCGACCACGCCCAGCCGCACTGCGCGAGCCACGAATTCTTCAACGGCGTGCTGGCGGAACGGGCGCACGGCATCTTCAATGGGCGCATCATCGTGCGGCCGGGCGCCCAGCGCACGGACTCGAAGCAGACCAACAACAACCTGCTGCTGTCGACCGACGCGCGCGCCGACAGCCAGCCGCAGCTCGAGATCTACGCCGACGACGTGAAGTGCACCCACGGCTCCACGGTGGGCCCCATCGACCAGACGCAGCTCTACTATCTCCGCAGCCGCGGGCTCTCCCTCGAGGCCGCGCGGAGCATCCTCACCTACGGCTTCGCCGCGGAGATCCTCGGTCGGATGCAGCGTCCCGACGTGCGCGACCGGCTCGACCGCCTGGTGCGGGAACGGCTCGCCTGATGCTCGACGTCGCCCGCATCAGAGGCGATTTCCCGTTGCTCGCGCGGCAGGAAAACGGCCGCCGCCTGGTGTACCTCGACAATGCCGCGACCACCCAGAAGCCCGAGGCGGTGCTCACCGCCATCGCGGGCTACTACCGCACCACCAACGCCAACGTGCATCGCGGGGCGTACGGCCTTGCGATCCGCGCCACGGAGGCGTACGAAGCGGCGCGGACCAGCGTCGCGGCGTTCGTGAACGCCTGGACGCCGGAAGGCGTCGTGTTCACGCGCGGCACCACGGAGGCGATCAATCTGGTGGCGGGCTCCTACGGCCGCGCGACCGTGAAGGCCGGCGATGCCGTGGTGGTGACCGCCATGGATCACCACTCGAACCTGGTGCCGTGGCAGATCCTGTGTCAGGAGCAGGGCGCCACCCTGCGGATGGTCGAAATCACCGAAGATGGGCGGATCGACCTTTCGGACTTCGGGCGCGCGCTCGAGCGCCGGCCGAAGATCGTGGCGTTCCCCTACGTGTCGAACGCGCTCGGCACCGTGAATCCCACAGCGCAGCTCGCGAAGCTCGCGCACGCCGTCGGCGCGGTCGTCGTGGTGGACGGAGCCCAATCCACGCCCCACGTCAAGGTCGACGTGCAGGCGCTCGACTGCGACTTCTACGCTCTGTCCGGCCACAAGATGCTCGGGCCGATGGGGTCGGGGGCACTGGTCGCAAAACCGGAGCTGCTCGAGGCCATGCCGCCCTACCACGGTGGCGGCGAGATGATCTCGCGCGTGTGGGACGACCACTCCACCTACAACAAAATTCCCCACAAGTTCGAAGCGGGGACGCCCAACGTGGAAGGGGCGGTCGGACTGGCGGCGGCGATCGCCTACCTCGAGGCCATCGGCCTCGAGCAGATCGCCGCGCACGAGCGGGCCCTCGCCGCCGCCGCGATCGACAAGCTCACCCAGATCGAAGGCGTCACGGTGTACGGCCCACGCGGGGGGAGCCACCGCGCGGGCGTCGTGTCGTTCACGTACCGCGACATCCACCCGCACGACATCGCCACCATCCTCGACCAGGAGGGCATCTGCATCCGCGCCGGCCACCATTGCGCGCAGCCGTTGATGCGGCGGCTGAACGTGCCCGCGACGGCGCGCGCGTCGTTCTATCTGTACAACGGGATGGACGAGGTGGACGCCCTCGCCGGCGCGCTCGTCAAAGCGGGAGCCCTCTTTGGATACGTCCCCGCCTGAGCCGCATCTCGGCGAGCTCTACCAAGAGCTGATCCTCGATCACTACCGGCGGCCTCGGAACAAGGGGACGCTGCAGGATGCGACGCACACCGTGTCGCTCAACAACCCGCTGTGCGGGGACGAGATCGACCTGCAGCTGCGCGTCGACGGCGACGTGATCAAGGACGCGCGCTTCATCGGCCGTGGCTGTTCGATCAGCCAGGCGTCGGCCTCGATGATGACCCAGCTCTTGAAAGAGCGCACGGTCCCCCAGGCGGTCGCTCTCGCCCGGCGGATGAGCGCCATGCTGCAGGGCGATGAAGCCGCGGCCAGAGACAAGACGCTGGGCGAGCTGCGCGCCCTGGCCGGCGTCGCGAAGTTCCCCGTCCGGATCAAATGTGCCTTACTTCCCTGGAATGCACTGACCGACGCAGTACAGGCGTGACGCAGCTAGATTAGCCTCGCGCCCAATGTCCCCTGCCCCCATCCTGGTCCTCGACCGGGTCAGCAAACGCTTCGCCGGGCACACGGCCGTCGACGACCTCTCATTGTCCGTCCCCGCGGGCGTGATCTACGGCCTGCTCGGTCCCAACGGCGCCGGGAAGACGACCACCATCCGCATGATCATGGACATCCTCCAGCCCGATGGCGGCACGGTCCGGTTGTTCGGCGAGCCCGGCGGCGGGCGGACCCACTCGGAGCGGATCGGCTACCTCCCCGAGGAGCGCGGCTTGTACCGCAAAATGCGCGTGCTCGACGTGCTGGTGTTTCTCGGCGAGATGAAAGGCGTCGACCGGCGACGGGCGCGGCAGCGCGCCGGCGAATGGCTCGAGCGGCTCGGCCTCGCCGATTGGCGGCTGCGGCGCATCGATGAGCTGTCGAAGGGGATGCAGCAAAAGGTGCAATTCATCTCGACCATGCTGCACGACCCGGATCTCGTGATCTTGGACGAGCCGTTCTCGGGTCTCGACCCGGTGAACGCCCAGGTGATGAAGGATACCGTGCTGGACCTGCGCTCCCGTGGAAAAACGATCCTGTTCTCGACCCACATCATGGAGCAGGCCGAGAGGCTGTGCGAGCAACTGTGCATCATCGCGCGCGGGCGGAAGCTGGTGGACGGTCCGCTCAGCGACATCAAGCGGACACATGGCGGACACCATCTCGTCATCGGGTTCGACGGGAGCGTCGGTGGGGCAGCGCAAGTGTTTGCAGATAAACGCCTTACGAGTAAGGTCGACAACTACGGCCAGTATGCTGAGCTCGAGCTCGCGGCCGGGGTGGATGCGCAGCGCATTCTCCACGCGCTGGTCGCGTCGGGCGCCCGGTTGTCGCGGTTCGAGATGCGCGAGGCCTCGCTGCACAAGATCTTCATCGATCTCGTGGGCCCGGAGGCGGCGCGGACAGAGGGAGAGCCCACCTGATGCGTAAGATCTGGGCCGTGGTACGGCGGGAGTTCGTGGAGCGCATCCGGAGCAAGTGGTTCTGGGCCATGGCGCTCCTGGGGCCCCTGTTCTTCGGCGCCGTATTCTTCCTCTCCACGCAGCTCGGGCGCGGCGGGGGTGTCAAACGGATCGTGGTGGTGGACGCGACGACCGGGCCGGTGGGCGCGCGCATCACCCAGCTGCTCAACGGCAGCCCGCTGTTTCGCGCTGTGAGCGTACCGGCCGGCGGCGAAGTCGTCGATTCGCTCACCGCCGAAGTCGAACGCAAGGCGCTCAGCGGCTTTCTGATCGTGACCGACGCCGCCGTGGATTCGGGGAAGGCGGAATACCGCGGGTCCAACGTTTCCGCGTTCGCCACCATCGGCGCGCTCGAGCGGACCATCGGCGACGTCGTGAGCGCGGTGCGGCTGGAACGCGAAGGGGTGGATCCCAGGGTGGTGGCGCGGGCGCGTATCCCGGTTCGGCTCGAGACGAAGAAGATCGCGGGCGGGAAGACCACCGGCGAAACCGCCGCGCAGTCTTTCTCACTCGCCTATTTCATGGGGATCATTCTCTACACCGCGATCTTGCTGTACGGCATCAACGTCATGAGCTCTGTACTGGAAGAGAAGACGACCCGCATCGTCGAGGTGCTCGTCTCGTCGCTCCGGCCCTTTCAGCTGATGCTCGGCAAAGTGCTCGGCGTGGGGGCGGTGTCGATCTTCCAGTTTCTGATCTGGGGGGTGTCCGCTCGGATCCTGTTCGCCCATCGGCGGGACTTGCTCGGGGCCGGCGGAATGGGAGATGCGGATCCGGTGTTCCAGGTGCCCAACGTCAGCGGCGCCACCGCCGCGATTTTCATCACCTACTTCCTCGGCGGCTTTTTTCTGTACTCCGCGATGTTCGCCGCCGTTGGTGCCATGTCGTCGAGCGAGCAGGAGGCGCGGCAAGCGCAGCAGCCCGTCTCGTGGCTGCTCGTCCTGTCGTTCCTCGGCATGTTCGGCATGCTGAACGATCCCGCCTCGACGTTCGCGGTCACCCTGTCGCTGATCCCGTTCAGCGCGCCGATCGCGATGCCGGTGCGCTGGGCGGCGGGCAATCTGCCGACGCACGAGATCGCCTTGTCGCTGACGATCTTGGTGGCGGCGATCGTGGGAGTGACGTGGGTGGCGGCGAGGATATACAGGGTCGGGATGCTCATGACGGGCAAACGGCCGAACCTCAAGGAACTGGTGCGCTGGGTTAGGGCGTAGACGGCGAGATGGCTAGGCAGACGGCGAGACGGCGAGACGTCGAGCGGCGGTGAGGCGTCAGGCTGAGGCATAGGAAGGACACGGCCTGCGTCGTTTCGGTGCTGCGTTCCCTCAAGCGGTTCCTAAGTTCACTCCGTGGCTCCTTATCGATCACTCAAAGCATGGCAGCATGCGCAGCGGCTGGCGATCGCGTGCGCCAAGTCCGCGCGGTCTTTCCCGGACTACGAGCAGGCGGCGCTGGCCGACCAGCTTCGTCGCGCGTGTTATAGCGTCGCGCTGAACATCGCAGAAGGAAGCGCAAAGCGGGGAAGCCGCGAGTATCGGAAGTACCTGGACGCTGCGAACGGCTCGCTCGCCGAAGTGGAGACAGCGCTCGGTATCGCTCGAGAACTGGCCTACCTGGAGCCGGCGGAGTTCGGGCGCTTGGAGGCCCTGGCGACGGAGACCGGTAAAACGCTGTTCGGCCTATTGCGAAAGATCACCGATAGCGCGACCCGCCCAACTAGCCTCTAGCGCCTAGAACCCGCTAGCCGTCTCGACGTCTAGCCGTCTGCCTAGCGGTCTCCTTCCCTCGTATCTTTGCTGCATGTCTTTCGACTATGACGTGATCGTGGTGGGCGCCGGCCATGCCGGCTGCGAGGCCGCCGTCATGTCCGCTCGCCTCGGGGCGAAGACCCTCCTGCTGACGTCGAATCTGGATACCATCGGTCACATGAGCTGCAATCCCGCCATCGGCGGGATCGCCAAGGGCACCGTGGTGCGGGAAATCGACGCGCTCGGCGGCATCATGGGGCGGGCGACCGATCGCGCCACGATCCAGTTCCGGATGCTCAATCGCTCCAAGGGGCCCGCCGTGTGGGCACCGCGCGCCCAGTGCGACCGCACGCTGTATCGGCGCGCCGTGCGGGAGCTGCTCGAGGGATTCCCGGGGATCGAGCTGACGCAAGGGATGGTGGCGCGCCTGGTCGTCGAGAGCTCGCGCGTCACGGGCGTCGCTGCCGCCGACGGACGCCGTTTCACGGCCCGTGCGGTGATCATTACCGCCGGCACCTTTCTGCGGGGTCGCATTCACCTCGGCACCGACATGCAGATCCCGGCAGGCAGGGCGGGCGATCAGCCCGCCGTCGCTGTCGCGCAACACATTGAATCACTTGGTATTACGGTATCACGCTTCAAGACCGGCACCCCGCCCCGCGTGGATGGCCGCACAGTCGATTGGTCTCGGGTCGAGCGCCAGGACGGAGACGGGACCGAATACCGGTTCTCCTTTTACAATCGCGCCGAGCTGCCGCGGCAGCTGCCGTGCTGGATTACCTGGGCGGGGGAGGAAGTGCAGGCGATCATCCGCGCCCATCTCCAGGAATCGGCGCTGTACGGCGGGGCGATCAGCGGGCGGGGGCCACGCTACTGCCCGTCGGTCGAGGACAAGGTCGTCAAGTTTCCCGACGCGAAGCGCCACCAGGTGTTCCTCGAGCCCGAAGGGCTCGACACACACGAGCTGTATGTGAACGGGCTCTCCACTTCCCTGCCCGTGCCGGTTCAGCTCGAGTTCCTGCGCGCCGTGCCGGGGCTCGAGCGGGCGAGGATGACACGACCCGGCTACGCGATCGAGTATGACTACTATCCGCCGACGCAGCTCACCCCCTGGCTCGAGACGAAGGCGATCGAGCACCTGTTCTTCGCCGGGCAGATCAACGGGACCACAGGCTACGAAGAGGCGGCGGGCCAGGGGGCGGTGGCGGGGATCAACGCAGTGCGTCGCATCCGCGGCGCAGAGCCGGTCATCCTGGGGCGGGACGACGCGTACATCGGGGTGCTCGTGGACGACCTGGTGACCCGCGGCGTGGATGAGCCGTACCGCCTCTTCACCTCGCGGTCCGAGTTCCGACTGCTCTTGCGGCAGGACAATGCACTGCGACGGCTCGCGCCGCTCGCCGAGCGGCTAGGGCTGCTGACGGCGGAGGAGCGCCGCGTGGCGGAACGGCGGCTTAAAGAAGAGGAAGCAGTTCTCGCGGTGGCGCACGCCACGACGATCACGCCGAGCGCCGCCGCGGCCGTGCTGGCGACCACGGGCACGACGCTTCAGGAGCCCGAGCGGGTGGCGAGCGTCGCTCGCCGACCGGGCGTATCGCTGCGCGCGCTGCTCGAGGCCGCGGGGGTCACGGTGACGGCGGCGGAGCCGGCGATCGTGAGCGCGGGCATCGAGCTCAGGTACGACGGGTACCTCGTGCGCGAGCGCGAGGCGGCAGCCCGGCTGGCGGAGCTCGCCTCGTTCGCGCTCCCCGCCGATCTTCCCTACCTCGCCTTCAAGAGTCTCGCCACTGAAGCCCGGCAGAAGCTCGACCATGTTCGACCGACGTCGCTGGCGCAGGCGGCCCGTATTCCCGGGGTCACACCGAGCGACCTGCACAACCTTGTGGTCGAGGCGCTGCGCTGGCATCGGCGGGTCGCGTAGGAATCCAAGCGGGCCACTCCGCAGGGCGGTGTGTTTCACGTGAAACTGTAGCCTCGTTTCACGTGAAACCCGGTCTTTACGCGCGGTGTACCAAAGCCTATATTGAGAGCCACTTGGCGAACTAACACTATAAACCATTGTATTACAATAACTTATAAGATGTCTCGCGTCATCGCCATCGCCAACCAGAAGGGCGGCGTCGGCAAAACCACGACTTCCGTCAACCTCGCGGCGTCGCTTGCGACCGCCGAGCGCAAGACGCTGCTCGTCGATGCGGATCCGCAGGCGAACTCGACGAGCGGCGTCGGGATCGAGCGCGATCGCATCCGGTACTCATTGTACGACGCGCTGCTCGACGGCCGGGCGCTCACCGATGCGCGGTTCACGCACGTGCACTTCCCCTATCTCGACGTCATCGCGGCGACCCAAGACCTGGTCGGCGCCGAGCTGGAGCTCGTGAACAAGCACGGGCGCGAGACGATGATGCGCCGCGCGCTCCGGGATGTCCGCGAGCAGTACCAGTACGTCGTGATCGACTGCCCGCCGTCGCTGGGCCTCCTCACGCTCAACATGCTGACGGCGGCGGACAGCGTGCTCATCCCGATTCAGTGCGAGTACTACGCGCTCGAGGGGTTGTCCCAGCTCCTCAACACCGTGAAGCTCGTGCAACGCAACTTCAACCCCGCGCTCGCGATCGACGGCGTGCTGTTGACGATGTACGACGCGCGGCTGAATCTCTCCCGGCAGGTGGCGGACGAGGCCAAGGAATATTTCGGGTCGCAGATGTTCGGCATCACGATCCCGCGCAACGTGCGCCTCGCCGAGGCGCCGAGCTTCGGGAAGCCGATCCTGTTGTACGACGTACAGTCGGTGGGTGCCAAGAGCTACCTGGCGGTGGCGCAAGAGCTGATCCGTCGCGTCGAGCGCGGCGGAGTAGCGGCGTCGCCCCCCTCCCCTACCCCGCCCGCCGCTGAACCGCTGCCGGAGATGACCGCATGACGGAAACCATCGCAGGTCGCCGTCGTCTCGGCCGGGGTCTCGAGGCCCTGCTGGGACCCACGCGCGAAGAGGCGGAGCGCGAGGGCAGCCTCGTCGAGCTGGCGATCGCCGACATACGCGCCAACCCCTACCAGCCGCGCCGCGACGTCGATCCCGCCGCACTCGAGGAGCTCGAGGCTTCGATCCGCCAGGCGGGCCTGCTCCAGCCGGTGGTCGTGCGCCCTGCCCCGGGCGGGAACGGCGGCTTCGAGCTGATCGCCGGCGAGCGCCGGCTGCGCGCCTGCCAGGCCCTCGGCTGGGAAAAGATTCCCGCGGTGAAGCGCGAGGTCGACGACCGCACCGTGCTGACGCTGGCGTTGGTCGAGAACCTGCAGCGCGACGACCTCTCCCCGGTGGACGAGGCGCGCGGCTATGAGCGCTTGATCGCCGAGTTCAGTCTCACCCAGCAGGACGTGGCGGACGCCGTGGGCCGGGATCGCTCCACCGTCGCCAACGCGCTGCGGCTGCTCAAGCTGCCGGCCGCGGTCCTCGCCCTGTTGCACGAAGCCCGGTTGTCCGTCGGGCACGCGCGCGCGCTGCTCGCGCTCGACGACGCGCGCATCGCGACCGCGCTCGCGAAGGAAGCGGTCACCCTCGGGCTGTCCGTGCGCGAGGTGGAGGACCGGGTACGCGGCGGTCGGGCGCCGGTCCGTCGTCCGCGTCTCAAGAAAGGGATTGGAAAGGCGCCCGAGGTGCGCCGCATCGAGGAGGCGCTGCGCCGCCGGCTCGGCACCGACGTCCGCGTGACGCTCCGCGCCAAGGGGAAGGGGCAGATCCACGTCAACTTCTACTCGAACGACGATCTCGCGCGTCTGCTGGAGCTGATGCTCGGCGCGCCGTTCGACGGATGACACGGAACAAGGATCGTCGCGTCACCATCGTCATCCACGCCGACGGAGACCTCGCGTCTCGGCAGTACCGCGTGCCGGTGTGGGTGGTCGAGGCGGGGAAGTGGGGCGCGCTCGCGGTGGGCTTGCTGATCGTCCTGTTCTTCGCGTTCGCGGGCCCGATTAGCCGCGCCGCGGCGCGCGTGCCCGGCCTGGAGCGCGAAGTGGCGCGGCTCGAGGAGGAGAACGGCCGGGTGCAACAGCTCGCGGCGGCACTGAACCGCGCCGAGTCGAACTATCAGGAGCTGCGCGCGATGTTGGGGGTGAGGGCACCACGGGAGAAAGCGGTCGCCACGACCGACCTGATGCGCGCCGCCGCGGTCCGTGGCCGCCCGCCGTCCGCCCCGCTGCGGTACGAGCCCGGCGCCTCCGAGCCCGCCCACTGGCCGCTCGATATCCCCGGCTTCGTCACGCGTGGCCAGGTGCGGCCCGGCGATCCCGCCGAGTCGCACCCGGGCATCGACATCGCCGTCCCGGCCGGCACGCCGGTGCGCGCCGCTGGGGGCGGCGTGGTCGAAGCGGCCGGCACCGACCCGGCATATGGGCTGTTCGTGCTCCTGCAACACTCCAG
>DATHGL010000131.1:0-7284 GCA_035317625.1 Gemmatimonadales bacterium
GAGGCGCGACGGAGTCCCAGGCTCCCGATCGCCAGTTCTTCGTCCATTCGTCGGTCGACCTCCCCGCGCAAGTCCGGTTCGACGTCGGACTCCGTGCCATCGGAGACATCGCCAAACAGCAGGTCCCAGGCTATGGGGAGCTGAATGCCAGGCTCAACTGGCAGCCGATCGCAAAGCTGGATCTGTCGATCGTCGGGCAGAACCTCTTGCACCGTCGTCACGCGGAGTTTGGCGCGCCTGCCACGCGCCGAGAGATCGAACGCAGCGTGTACGGGTTGGTCGAATGGCACTTCTGAGGCGGACGCTTGCCTTCGCCGGGTTGCTCGTGGCGGGGCGCGGGGTGGCGGCGCAAGTTGCGAGAGCCTCGGAATACGAGGTGAAGGCCGTGTTCCTGTACAACTTCGCGCAATTCGTCGATTGGCCAGCCGAAGCCTTTCCCGCCTCCGACACGCCGCTGGCGATTTGCGTTCTCGGCGATGATCCGTTCGGAGACGCGTTGGACCAGACCGTGCGCGATGAGCGCCTGGGAGGCCGGCCATTCCAGGTTCGGCGCTACCAGAGCGTGGACGAGATCCAGGCCTGCCACATCCTGTTCATCAGTCGGCCGCAGGGGGCCCGGCCGGAGGTCATCCTGGCAAGCCTCAAGCACCGGCCCATCCTCACGGTGAGTGACGCCGACGGCTTCGCCGAGCGTGGCGGCATGATTCGTTTCGTGACCGACCGGAGCCGCATCCGGCTCCAGCTCAACCTGGCTGCGACGGAGGCGGCCCACCTGACGATCAGCTCCAAGCTGTTGCGCGTGGCCGAGATCGTCCGCCGGACGGGGAGTTGAGATGTCGCCGCTGCGCGACTGGCCGATCAAGCGGAAGCTCACGGTGATGCTGCTCCTGATCAGCGGATTGGTGTTGCTCTTGACCTCCGCCGCGTTCGTAACCTACGAGGTCGCGACGTTCCGCCAGACGATAGGGATTCATCTGGCCACGCGGTCCCGTATTCTCGCCGCCAACTCGACCGCCGCCCTGGCGTTTGCGAACGCGGCGGACGCGACAGAACTCCTGGACGCCCTGAAGTACGACCCGCACATGGTTGCCGCGGCGCTGTATGGCCAGGACGGGCGGGTGCTCGCGACCTATCCGGCAGGCGCCCCCGCCGATCTTATCCCTGCCGCACCGCAGCCGGATGGTTACCGCTTCGAGGGCGGCCGTCTCGTGGCGTTTACGCCCGTGGCGGAGGGAGAGAACGCGCGGCTGGGGACGCTCTACATCGCGTCGGACACGAAGGCCGTATCGGACGCCCTCCGGCTTTCCGGCGTCATCGCCGTCGTCGTGCTCGCGATCGCGCTGCTGGCCGCCTATGCGTTAGCTACCGCCCTGCAGGGACAGATCTCGCGGCCCGTCCTCGCGCTGGCGGAAACCGCCACCGCAGTCTCCACGCGGCAGGACTACTCGGTACGGGCGCCCAAGCTCGGCGCCGACGAATTAGGCGTGCTGACCGACGCCTTCAACCAGATGCTCGACCGCATCCAGGACCAGGACCGCGAGCTGCGGCGCCACGCTACGGACCTCGAGGAGCGCGTCGAGGAGCGGACCCATACGCTCCAGGAGCGCAACGAGACGCTGCGGCGCAATACGGCGGAGCTCCTGGCCGCCAACACCGAGCTGGACGCGTTCGCCTACTCGGTGTCGCACGACCTACGGGCGCCGCTGCGCAGCATCGACGGATTCAGCCAGGTGCTGCTGGAAGACTACGCGACGCAGCTGGACGAGGCGGGACGGGATTCCCTGCAGCGGGTACGCGCCGCCACGCAACGGATGGGTACGCTGATCGACGACCTGCTGAAACTCGCTCGCCTCACCCGTTCCGAAATGCGCACCGAAGTCGTGGACCTGAGCAGGATCGCAGGGGACATCGCAGCCGAGCTCCACCGGTCGACACCGGAGCGGCAGGTGGAATTCACGATCGCCCAGGGGCTCGAGGCGCGGGGCGACACGCGTTTGCTCCGAGTGGCGGTCGAGAACCTCCTCCGTAACAGCTGGAAGTACACCGCGAAACAGCCGCAGCCGCGGATTGAGTTCGGATCGGTCGAAGGGAACGGGGAACGGGTGTTCCTGGTCCGGGATAATGGGGCTGGCTTCGACATGCAGTACGCGGACAAGCTGTTCGGCGTGTTCCAGCGCCTGCATTCCGCGACCGAGTTCGAGGGCACCGGTATCGGCCTCGCGACGGTCCGCCGCATCATCACCCGGCACGGTGGCCGGATCTGGGCCGAGGGCGCGGTCGATCAGGGAGCGACGTTCTATTTCACGCTGTGAATACGCGCTGGACAGTTGCGGGCGCCGTCGTATGTTGGATGACTCACGGCGACCTTCGTCGCCAGCCGAAACTCGCTCACGGAGGATCGTATGCGACGGGCTCTTACTCTCCTCGTGCTGGCATTGCTTGCGCCCGGGTTTGCCGATCTGGCCGTCGCGCAAGCGAAGCAGACCAAAGCCCAGAAGATCGCCGACGCCATGAAGGCTGCCCCGCGCTCCATTGCGGCCAAGGCCACCATCATGGACTGGCCTGCGACTGAGGACGGGAAGATGGTGCCGCTTCGCGCCGGGACGAATGGGTGGACGTGTCTGCCCGATTTCCCGGCGACCCGAGGCGACGATCCGATGTGCGTGGACGATCAGTGGATGTCGTTCATGAGCGCGCTGATGACCAAGGCCACGCCACAGATCGCGCGCGAAGGCATCGGGTACATGGCCTTCGGGGGCAGCTACGGCAGCAACACGGACCCGTTTGCGACAAAGGCGACACCCGACAACGACTGGGGATACGATCCTCCCCATGTGATGCTCCTGGTACCCGACCAAGGGGCGCTCGAGGGGATGCCGACCAAGCGTGAGAGCGGAGGTCCCTGGGTGATGTGGGCCGGTACGCCGTACGCTCACATCATGGTCCCGCTCACTTCCCCGAAGAAATGACTCGGCGCACACTGTGACCTCCATCCTCGTCGTCGATGAGAACCCCGCGTTCAGCGGCGCGATCGAGCGCTCGCTAACGCGCAAGGGATGTCGCGTGACGACCGCGGCCGACGGCGACGAAGGACTGCGCGCAGTCCACCAGCAGTCATTCGACGTCGTCATCACGCACCTTGACGCGCCGCAGCACGGGTGCGTCTGGCTATGGGAGAATGCGGTACAGGTTCGGCCGGAGCTTCGTGGCCGCTTCCTGATGGTCACCTCGGAACCGTTGCCGCGAGCGGCACCCGCGAGCTTCATCCTGGAGTCTGAGCACGTCCTGGTGAGGCCATCCCACGCGGACGCGTTGTGGCACCGCGTGCAGGAGGTGCTCCAGCGAGGCGGCGTGACGGTCAAGCCGCCGAGTGGTGGGGACCAGATCAGTCGCTCAGCGGGAGATCGTTAGACCCGTGCACACGAGGCGTGAGCGTGAGGACTCGAACGCTGGGAACGACCGGCTACTCTGTCAGCGACATCGGCTTTGGTGGCTGGGGACTCGGCGCCGATATGTGGCTGGGCGCAGAGGAAGCCCTGGCACGTGAAGCCCTCCGCGAGGCGGTCGACCAAGGGATCACGTTCTTCGATACCGCGCTGGCGTACGGAACCGGACATAGCGAACGCCTGATCGGCCAGGTGCTGCGCGACGAAATCCGTGCCGGCCGCGCCCGCGTCGCGACCAAGGTTCCGCCGCTCAACAATGAATGGCCCGGGAAGGGGAGTAAGCCTCTGGGCGCGGTGTTTCCGGCCCGACACCTCGCGGCGAGTACGAACCAATCACTCGAGAACCTGCGGGTGGAGGCCTTATCGCTGCAACAACTGCATGTGTGGCACGACGCCTGGCTGGACGATCCAGAGTGGGCCGTGTCATACAACCAGATGGTCCGCCTCAAAGAGCAAGGCAAAGTTCTGCATTGGGGTATCTCGATCAACGACCACGCGCCCGAGACCGCGCTGCGGGTGCTCGAGGATCCCCTGTTCGAGACCGCCCAGGTCATTTACAACATCTACGATCGTTCTCCCGAAACAGCGTTGTTCGAGCTCGCACGGACCAGGCCGCTCGGCATAATCGTCCGCGTACCGTTCGACGAAGGCGCGCTCACCGGCCAGATTCGCTCCACCACGGTGTTTCCCCCCGGCGACTGGCGCGAGGAGTACTTCAGCGGTGACCGTCGTGGCGAGGCCGAGCGGAGGGGGAAGGCTCTGGCTGGGCTGCTCGACGAGGAAGTCCAGACGCTGCCGGAGCTGGCTCTGCGATTTTGCCTGTCGTCAGCCGAGGTGTCGACGGTGATCCCGGGGATGCGTCGCCCGGCACACGTGCGACAGAACGCCGCGGCGTCGGCGAAGGGTCCGTTGCCGCAACTCCTGCTGTCCAAACTCGAGGCACATGCCTGGACCAAGAATTGGTACCCTGCGTAGGCCGCGCTCGACGGGCTAGTCCGGTCGAGGATGCGGTCCCGTGAAGTCCGAACAGCACGGCCGCTGCGACGGGGTGAAGGTCATGAACTCGACGCGCACCTCGTCCGGATCGAAGAGGTTGAGCTGATACTTGCCGTCGAGTCCCATCTGCTTGTGTTCTTCGCCGTGCGGCTTCCAGCCGGTCTTTTGCAGCGCGACGTCGGTCGCGTCCATGTCTTCCACGCCCAGCGAGAAGTGGTTCATGACGCCGATCAGGTGAGGGCTCGCGTCGGGCGGCACGTTCAGCATGTACTCGAGCCAGTCGGTGCCATCCGGGACCTGCAATGAAACCCAATCGGTGCGCTCCGGCTTCATGCCGCCGTGCCAATATGGACGAAAGCCGAGGATGTCCTTGTACAGGGGATCGAGGCTTCCGCGGTCCTTGACAATGAAACCGACGTGAATCAGTCGATGTGAGATGGCGCCCCGCTGATCGGAGGTCGCCTTCGCCTCAATAAACGCGACGCGGTGCCCTGCGGCATCGGTGATGGCGAATTCCGCACGGCCGTCGTCCTGTTGCTCGACCCGTGCGGGCACCTTCACGTGGTGGGCCGCCAGGTAGCGTCGTAAGCCCTCGGCATCGGTCGTGCGAAAGCCGATCACCTGCAAGCCGTCGGCTTGCCGGTTGGCTTTCACGACTTCGACATACTGGTCCTCCCCGACCTGGTAACGCGCGCAGGCCCTCATGGGGCATTGCGCTTGCGGCAGGAGCACTTCCTGGGTGTAGAAGCGCTGTGACGCCGCCGGATCCCGGGCGTAAATGCGAACGTACGCGATTCCCGTGATGGGAGGACGCCGCGCCTCCTGCGCAGGGGCGGAACTGGCCATACAAAGAGCGATGAGCGTGCCGCGGGTGGCACTGAGGCGCGAGCGCATAGCGACGTCCCCCTACGTTGGCGTGGTCCACTGCAGTACGCAGCGCTGCTGGCTGCTGGCGACGGCCAGCTCCAAGCCGCGCATGACGGTGAGGGCCTGTTCCGGCATGACGGCCACTGGCACCTTCCCGAGTATGGCGTCACGGACGTTCCTGTAATAATGCGTGAACGTCGAAGGAATCGTCGGAATGGTCCGCGTGCCCTCCGGCGTGGTGAGTGTGCCGTACAGCTCGGGCGGCTCCGCGTCCCAGCTCGCCTCGTCGGGCGTGCGGCCGGCTTTCAAAGCGTCCTCTTGCGGATCGAGTCCGTACTTGATGAACGAGCCCTTGGTGCCGTGAACGGCAAAGGTGGGACCCGGCGCGGTCGCCAGCATGGTCGCCCGCAGCAGCGCGCGCATGTGCGGATAGTGCAGCGTGACGTCGAACGCGTCGTCTACCGCGGCGCCGTCGCGCTCCATGCGGATATCGGCGGAGATCGCTTGCGGAATGCCGAAGAGGACCAGGGCTTGATCGAGCAGGTGCGGGCCCAGGTCGAACCAGAGGCCAGAGCCGGGCTGCGGCTGTTCGCGCCATGCGCCCGGCTTGAGCTGAGGACGGAAGCGGTCGAAATGGCCTTCAAAGATCGCGACCCGGCCGAGCACGCCTTCGGAGAGAAGTCTTTGCAGCGTGACGAAGTCTCCCACATAGCGCCGGTTCTGGTAGACTGACAGCACGCGTTGCTTGGCTGCGCCGAGCTGGACGAGTTCTGCGGCCTCGGCAGCGCTGGTGGCAAACGGCTTATCGATGACGACGTGGCGTCCAGCCAGGAGGCACTGCCGCGCGATCGGATGATGCGACGTGTTGGGTGTGGCGATGACGACCAGGTCGATGGTCCGGGTGAGCAGCTCGTCGACGCTGCGGACAACTTCGGCATCGCCAACGCGGGGGTCTGAGGCGCCGCTGCGCCGGACGATGGTGGTGAGGCGGAGACCCTCGACCGCGCGAATGACGGGTGCGTGGAATACCGTGCCGGCGAAGCCAAACCCAACCAGTCCGACGTTGAGCATGTCCGCGGCGATCAGTCGCTCGTCATGATGAACAGCGGAGCGCCGTCGAACTTGTAGATCGGTCGCAGTCGACCGGTGTTGTAGTACTTCGCGACGTCCACGATCTTCTTTTCCGTTGTCACGCTCGCGATCGACACCGTGTCGTAGAACCCGCGGTGGATGCTGACCAGACGGCCGTACTCCTTCCTGGCGACCAGATCGAGGGCCAAGTTGCCGAAGGCCATCGGGACGATGGAATCGAGGGCGTCGGGGTCGCCCGACCGCACGAGATAGCCGAGCCGCTGGTTGACGACATCGATGCGACGACCGCCGTTGTACTTGGGGGACGACTCCTTCAGCGCCGCCCCGACCTGGTCGCCGATGCCGCCGAGCTTGCGGTGGCCGAACATGTCCACCTCTTCGCTTTCGAAGCTCATGCCGTCGTGCGAGGCCAGGCGTGCGCCTTCCGACACCAGCACGACCGAATAGTGGCTCGGGTTCTTGCGGCGGTCCTCCACGAGGAGCTCCGTCAGCTGCTCGACGTCCACCGGGTGCTCAGGGATGACGCACCGATCGGCCGCGCCCGCCATGGTCGGCAAGAGCGCCGTGAACCCGGCGTACCGCCCGAACACTTCGATGACCAGGAAGCGCTCGTGCGAGCCTGCCGAGGTGCGCAGCCGGTGCGTCAACTCGATCGTGCGCGTGACGCAGGTGCTGAACCCGATGCAGTAGTCGGTGCCGTAGACGTCATTGTCCATCGTCTTCGGTATGGCGACGACGTTCACCCCTTCGTCGTGCAGGCGCTTGCCATAGCTGAGCGTATCATCTCCACCGATGGGAATGAGGACATCCACCCCGATGTGCTCCAAGTTCTTGAGCACGTCCTTGGTGGTGTCGTTGATCGGCTCGTCGTACCCGGTCAGAT
>DATHGL010000132.1:0-3637 GCA_035317625.1 Gemmatimonadales bacterium
CGCCCGAGATCGCCATCCCCGCACTCGTCGCCATGCGCGAGACGTACGAGTCTCATCTGTTCTCGACCTACGGCTTCCGCGACGCGTTCAACCCGACTTTCACCGCCACCGGCGTCGCGGTGGAGCGCGGCTCGGTCGACCCCACGCTCGGCTGGTTCGACGTCGACTATCTCGGCATCGACCAGGGGCCCATCATCGCGATGATCGAAAACTACCGCACCGGACTGATCTGGCGGCTGATGCGCGGCAACGCACACATGGTCCGCGGACTGTGCCGGGCGGGGTTCACGGGGGGATGGCTTCAGGGAAGATGTGCGCCGTGAGGAGTCGCGAGTGAACTCGCGACCGTCAGGGAGTCCTTTAGGGCGGCTCGGCCCTGCCCGTGAACGGGCTGCGACGCCGCTTCAGCGGCAGCGCCGAGTCGCGGCTTCAGCCGCGGCAACGGGCGGACCGATCTCGGGGACCACGGTTCCATGGCGATGAAGCGGATTGCCGTGCTGACGAGCGGGGGCGACGCGCCCGGGATGAATGCGGCACTCCGGGCCGTGGTGCGTGTCGGCACGTCGCTCGGCCTCGAGGTGATCGCTGTGCGGCAGGGGTATTCCGGGCTGATCGGGGGCCAGCTGCAACCGCTCGGGCCCCGCGACGTCGCCGGGATCATCCATCTCGGCGGCACGATGCTCGGGAGCGCCCGGTGCGCTGAGTTCCGTACCCCTGAAGGACGGCAGCGCGCGCTGCAGGTGCTGGAGCAGAACCGCCTCCAGGGAATCGTCGTGATAGGCGGCAACGGCTCGCTCTCGGGAGCCCACCACTTGTCGCAAGCAGGATTCCCCGTCGTCGGCGTCGCCTCGACCATCGACAACGACGTGAACGGCGCGGACATCACGATCGGCGTGGACACCGCCCTCAACACGGCGCTCGAAGCGATCGACCGGCTGAAGACCACTGCGTCCTCGCACCACCGCGCCTTCGTGGTCGAGGTGATGGGGCGCTCCCACGGCTACCTCGCGCTGATGGTCGGGATCGCCGGCGGGGCGGACGTGGTGGTCATCCCCGAAGTGGAGAGCGACCCGGACGTCGTGGCGGCGGGACTGCAGGGTGCCTACACCCGCGGCAAGCGGCACGCCATGGTGGTCGTCGCCGAGGGGGCGAAGTGGCACGCGGCGGCGCTGGCCGACTACTTCGCCAACCACCGCGAGCGCATCGGCTTCGAGCTCCGCGCCACGATCCTCGGCCACGTGCAGCGTGGCGGCGGGCCGGGGGCGTTCGATCGGCTGCTGGCCAGCCGCACGGCCGCGGCGGCGGTGGAGCGCCTGGTGGCGGGGGAGGCGGGCGTCTACACCGCGCTCGTGAAGGGGGCGATCTCCGCGCTGCCGCTCGAGCGTGCGCTCATCGCCAAGCCGCCACCCGACCCGGAGCTCGTCAAGCTGGGGGAGCTGTTGGCACGCTGACCGCGGCTGAAGCCGCTACTCGGCCTCGCTACCGCGCCGTCTCCGGCGACGGCGGCCGCGGCTCCGCGGGGCGCGGCCGCACGGTCTGCGCGCCGGCCGCCCGGAGCGCCGCGTTCACCGCCTGCAGGTCGCGACCGAGCACCGCACGCAGCGCGAGCAGCTGGCGCTGCAGGTCGGGGGCGAACATCCGGTACACATCGTACGCCTGCGCGGGCGGTCGGGCATCGACGCTCGCCACCATCCCGCTCAGCCCGCTGATCCGCTCGACCAACTTCGGGGGAAAGTTCAACGGGTCCTGGAACGACCGGTTGCGCACCTGGTACAGCTCGCCTTCGATCGCCGCCAGGCGGTCGGCCAGCGCCCGAGCGGACGGAGCCAAGCGCCCCGTGTCGGACGCCGCCCGGAGCCGCTCGTCGAGCTGGGCCTGCACGTTGTGGATCGTGATCACTGCGGTAGTCGCGGCGTTGACCGTGTCGCGCAGCCGCTTCAGGAACGTGAACTGCTCGCGCAGCTCCGCCGGTGTGACTTTGGACCGGGGGTCGACCTTGAGGGCGAACCGTTGGGTGTACGTCCTGCCGCCGACGCGCAGGCGCGCCTGATACACGCCCGGCAGCGCCACGGGACCGTCGGTCCCCACACCGACCATTCCCCAGAACGCCACGGCGTCAGGGTACTTCACGTTCCAGACGAACATGTTCAGGCCCTGCTTGTTCGCCACCCGAGGCGCAGCCGGCGGCCGCTGCGGCCACGGCTTGTCGGCGTCCTTGAGCGTGTCGCTGACGATGCTGTCGATCTTCACGCTGTCCGTCACGCCCGCCTGCTTCAGGCTGTCGGTCCGCACGCGCTTCACGCTGTCCGCCCGCAGGCTGTCGGCCGCGGTGAGCGAGTCCGGTTTGCTCGTGAAGCTGCGGACGACCCGACCGGCGCCGTCGAGGATATCGAGCTTCACCTCGCGGTCCTTGTCCTTGAGCCAGTAGTAGATCGTCGCCCCGGTCGGCGGGTTCTTGCCGACGGGATGGGCGTCGTTGGAGGGGAAGCCGAACCCGCCCGACCAATCCACCCGGTATGCGTCCCGCGGCTTGAAGAGGTGAGCCGCTTCACGGGGCGTGGCGCGCGCCAGCTGACGCAGCGGGGTGATGTCGTCCAGGATCCAGAAGGAGCGCCCGTGGGTCGCCGCGACGAGATCGCCCTCTTTGATCGCGAGATCGTGCACCGGCACGATCGGGAGGTTGCGGCGCAGCGCCTCCCAGTTGGCGCCGTCATCGAACGAGACCCACGCGCCGCGCTCCGTCCCAGCGAACAGCAGCCCACGCCGCACCGGGTCCTCGCGGACCACGCGCACGAACTCGGTCGCTGGGATCCCCTTGACGATCTTCGTCCACGTCTTGCCGTAGTCGGTGGTCCGGTAGATGTAGGGCGCGCGGTCCTCGAGCTGGTAGCGGTTCACGGCCATGTAGGCGCTGCCCGGCGCGAAGTGCGAGGCCTCGATGATCGAGATGCGGGTGAACGGCGCAAGGTCGAGCGGCGTCACGTTGGTCCACGTCTTCCCGCCGTCGCGCGTCAGCTGGACGAGCCCGTCGTCCGATCCGGTCCAGATCAGCCCCTTCAGGCGCGGCGACTCGGCGAGCGCGAAGATCGTGGCGTAGTACTCGGCGGTCGTCTGGTCGAGCGTGATCGGCCCGCCAGAGGGGCCCATGGTCGCCGGATCGTGGCGCGTGAGATCGGGCGAGATCGCCGTCCAGCTCTGCCCCTCGTTCACCGACTTGAAGAGCACGTTCCCGCCGATGTACAGCACGCGCGGGTCGTGCGGCGAGACCAGCAGCGGCGCGGTCCACTGGAAGCGGTACTTGCCCTCCCCGGCCGGGTGGCCGTCCGGACTGTCGGGCCAGGGGTTGATGATCCGAAAGAAGCCGGTCTTGTGGTCGACGCGAGCCAGGAAGCCGGAGTTGTCCCCGCCGTACGTGATGTCGGGGTCGTCGGGGCGCGCCTGGATGTGGCCCGACTCACCCGCGACGTCGTACCACTGCGCCCGATCGATCCCGCCGGGCCAGCGGCTCGGCCCGCACACCCCGGAATTGTCCTGCTGCGCACCGCACACGCGGTAGGGGAAGTGATTGGTCGTCGTGACGTGGTAGAACTGTGCCGTGGCGTAGTCCTGATCGCTCCACGTCTTGCCGCCGTTGAAC
>DATHGL010000133.1:0-12542 GCA_035317625.1 Gemmatimonadales bacterium
CGGAACGTCTCCTTCAGCTACGGGCTGGACCGGCCCGTCCTGCACGACGTGTCGTTCGAGATGACACTGGGGACGCGTCTCGGCATCGTGGGCGCAACCGGCGCGGGCAAGACCACCCTCATCAGCCTGCTGACCCGCTTCTACGATCCACTCGAGGGTCAGATCCTGCTCGACAGCACGGACCTGCGGGACTACAAGCTGGCCGACCTGCGTCGCCAGTTCGCCGTCGTGCTCCAGGAGGCCGTGCTCTTCTCCGTCAGCATCGCCGAGAACATCGCCTACGCATCGCCGGGCGCGACTCGGGAGCAAATCGTCGCGGCGGCCCAAGCCGCGAGCGCGCACGAGTTCATCGAGCGCCTTCCGCAGGGCTACGAAACCCCGGTCGGCGAGCGCGGCGTGAAGCTGTCGGGCGGGCAGCGGCAACGCATCGCGCTGGCGCGCGCCTTCTTGAAGGACAGCCCGGTGCTCATCCTGGACGAGCCCACCAGCTCCGTCGACCAGCAAACCGAGGCCGCGATCGTCGAGGCGCTCGAGCGGCTGAAACGCGGACGCACGGTCATCATCATCAGTCATCGCCCCTCGACGCTCGCGGGCTGCTCGGCGCTGCTGACGCTGGAGCACGGGCGCGTCGTGTCCGATCCGCGCCGTCCGGCCGTCGAGCGCCCGCAGCCCCAGGTCGCCCCGCGTGGCAAGCGACGCGCGGGCCTCCTCGCCCATCCCGCCGTTCAGGCCTGGCGCCAACTGAGCCCGGATCGCCCGGTCCCGGACCGGATCGCACCCACAAAGATCAAGCCGCACAAGCGTGACACACCGGTCTACCGACTCGAGGGCGCGGGGCCCGACGGTACCGCCGTGATCGCGAAGGCGTGCGCGAGCGCGGACGCCGTGACCGAACGCATCATGTACGAGCGCTACTTACCCCGGCTGCGCGTGGCCGCGGCCCCGTACTACGGGTACGTCGAGCGACCGGACGACGGCTTGGTGTGGCTGTTCCTGGGCGAGTTGCGGGGTGAGGAGTACTCCGACCTGCTCCCCCAGCATCGGGGCTACGCCGCCCGCTGGCTCGCCGCGCTCCATACCGGGGCGGAGTCGCTCGGAGCCGAGCCGGGTCTCCCCGACGGCGGCCCAGGCCGCTACCTGAATCACTTGCGCACGGCGCGGGGTTTCATCCGCGAACACATCGACAGTCCCGTCCTCGGCGACGAGGACGTGACGTTTCTCGACAACATGCTGTCCCGCTTCGATCAGCTCGAAGAGCACTGGGATCGGCTCGTGGAGCTGTGTGACGGCATGCCGCAGACGCTGGTGCACGGCGATTTCAGCGCCAAGAACGTGCGCGTGCAAGCCGCGGGGCCGAACCCCGGAATCGTCGTCTTCGACTGGGAAGATACCGGGTGGGGCGTTCCGGCCGCCGACCTGGCGCAGCTCGCGCTGCCATCCAGCCGCATCTCGGCGAGCCCCGACCTCGACACGTATTGGGTCGCGGTGCGCGAACACTGGCCGGCCCTCCAGCGGGCGGACATCGAGCGCGTCGCGACGTGCGGCAGCGTGTTCCGGTCCGTCGCCGCGCTGCAGTGGGATTCGCACCATCTCGTGCACGAGTGGGCACAGTGGTTCATCCGGAGCATGCGGCTGTATGACGCGGAGCTGGCGCACGCGCTCGGACGGCTCGACTGGGAGCGACAGATGTCCACGTCGCACGCGGTGGTCGGGTCATGACGCGGCTGCGCATCGGGTTCCTGCTGCCCCACTACTCCGAGCGCAGCCAGAGCCAGATGCCGCAAGTGATGCGCCTGCTGCGCGACGCTGGCGTGGACGTGGATGTCGTCAACCCCGCCGGGCGGATGGTCGATCTCTCCGAAGTCCGGGTCGAGCACGACCTCTATGTCCTGAAGAAGATGGGCGGCCTCGGGCTCAGCCTCGCGGGCGCCCTGCATGCGCGCGGTGCGGCCATCGTGAATCCCTATCCGGCGTCGATGGCGCTGTACGACAAGATCATCACCTTTCGTATTCTCGAGGCCGCGGGTGTGCCCACTCCCGCCAGCTACGCGGTATCGCACGCCGAAGAGTTGAGCCCCCTGCTCGACGCAGGTCCGATCATCGTCAAGCCGTACCACGGGTCGAGCGGCTACGGCGTGCGCGTCGTGCGGACGGCCGCCGAGCTGGCGGACGTGCCGCGGGAGAAGGGCCCTGTGTTTGCGCAGCGCTATCACCCGCCCGAAGGCCGGGATCGGAAGCTGTACGCGATCGGCGACCGTATCTTCGGCACCTTCAAAGTGTTTCCGGCCCGCACCGAAGCGGAGAAGCATGGGGAACCGTTCACGCCGGGTCCGGAGCTGTGCGAGATCGTCCGCCAGTGCGGGCGGGCGTTCGGCATCGACCTGTACGGCGTCGACATCATCGAGAGCGCAGGGCGCCTGTACGTCGTGGATATGTCGACCATGCCGGGCTTCAAAGGCGTGCCCGAGGCGTCGCGGCTTTTGGCGGAGTACTTCCGCGCCGCCGCCGAGCGGGCTGCGCGCGGGGAGCTGGAAGCGGGGGCAGCGCCGAGCCCCGCTCGCCACCCGGACGACGATCCGGAAGCGCTCCGCCGGCTCGTAGCGCGGGGGTCGGCGCTCGACCTCGTGCTCCACGCCCTGTCCACGACGCCCGCGACGACCGCGCAGCTGGAGGGGGTCCGCCGGCTGCTCGAGGAGCTGGCGGATCCGGGGGGGAGGGCGCTCCGGTGAGCCTCACCGTCTGTATCGCGCCGGCGAATACCCTGACGTACCCGCAGGGCGGTGGCCACCTCTGGGTCTTCCTCCAGTGGGCCTTGGCGCTGCGGGCGCTGGGGTGCCGTGTGATCTGGCTGGAGGGTGTTGATGTGGACGACGCGGACACGTCGCCGGCGGCGCGCCGCCGGCGGCGCGGTGGCCTGCCGCGCGAGTGCGTCGCGATCCTGAAGGCGCACCTTGAACCCTACGGCTTCGCCGACGCGCTGGCCCTCTACCCGATGAACGGAGGCGCGCTCCCGGACGACCTGGCCAAAGAGTGCCTCGACCTCGACACCGCCGCGCGCGCCGACCTGCTGCTGAATCTCTGGCACTCCCAACCGGCGTGGGTCGTGGGCCGCTTCCGCCGCTCTGCCTACGTGGACACCGACCCGGGCGTGGTCCAGGTCTGGATCACCACTGGCGAGATCCACCTTGCGGCGCACGACGTCTACTTCACCATCGGCGAGACGGTCGGCACGCCGGAGGCACGTTTCCCGGACTGCGGGCTCGGCTGGCAGTACACGCCGCCCCCCGTCTTCCTCCCCGAGTGGCCCGAGACCCGAGCAGACCGCACAGCTCCGTACACGACGATCACGCACTGGTGGGGAGGCACGTTTGCCTTTCACGGGGTCACGTTCTCCAACGAGAAGCACCTGGCGTTTCTCGAATACCTGCAACTCCCGTCCCGGACCAGCGCAACGCTGGAGCTGGCGGTGTGTCTCGGCGACCACTTGAGCGAGTGGCAAGCGCGGTTCCAGCCCGCCGGCTGGACCATCCGCGAGGCGTGGGGCGTGTCCGCGTCGCCCCAGGACTACCGCCAGTACATCCAGGGGTCGAGAGGTGAGTTCAGCTGTGCCAAGCCCTACTGCGCGCAGTTCGCGAACGCCTGGATCAGCGATCGCACGCTGTGCTATCTCGCGAGCGGGAAGCCCGCCGTGGTGCAGCATACCGGGCCGAGCCGCTTCCTGCCGGAGGCCGAAGGCATGTTTCGCTTCCGGTCCATGGACGAGGCGGCACGCGCACTGGTCACCGTCGAGGCCGATTACGAGCGGCACTGCCGCGCCGCTCGCGCGTTGGCGGAGCAGTACTTCGACGGCTGCCGGGTGGTGGCCCGCGTCCTGGAGCGGGCGCTGAACTGAGGGACACAACGAGATGAGATGGCTCGTCGTCACCGCCGATGACTTCGGCATGAGCCCCGGCATCAACCGCGGCATCGTGCACGCACACCGCGGTGGGATCGTCACGAGCGCCAGCCTGCTCGTGAACCGACCGGCCAGCGAGCAGGCCGCCGCCCTGGGACGTGACTGCCCCGCCTTGAGCGTCGGCCTCCATCTGGAGATGGACAGAGGGCAGCCCGAGCGCGCCGACGTCGAGCTTGAAGCCCAGCTCGCGCGGTTCCTGGACCTCGTCGGCACCGCGCCGACTCATGTGGACTCCCACCACAATGTGCACAACGATGTGCGCGTCCTGCCTCACGTGCTCGCGTGGGCCGAGCGCCACGGCGTGCCGGTACGGGGTCATTCCCGGGCGCGCCACGTCGGGCAGTTCTACGGTCAATGGGGCGGCGACAGGCATGTCGAGCAGATCTCGCTCGAAGGTCTGCTGCGCCTCGTGGACACGGATGCCTGCGACGACGTCACCGAGCTCAGCTGTCACCCTGGTTACGTGGAGCCGGGATTCCCGTCGAGCTATACCGTGGAGCGCGAAGTCGAGCTTCGGACGCTGTGCGACCCCAGGGTACGGCAGGGGATCGAGGCACGCCAGATTCGTCTTGTCGGCTTCCGGGACTTGGACCTACGCCCGACTCCCACACCGACCCCATGAGCACGACCGTCTGCATCGCTCCGGCGAACACGGTGGCCTACCCGAACGGCGGCGGCCATTTGTGGGTCTATCTGCATTGGGCCCTGGCGCTCCGGGCGCTGGGCTGCCGGGTGATCTGGCTCGAGGGCGTCGCTCGGGACACAACCGTCGAAGAGACCAACCGCAGCATCGCGACGCTGCGAGCGCGCCTGGATCGCTGGGGCCTGGCGGACGGCCTCGCCCTCTGTTCGCTCGACGACGCACCGCTGTCTCCGGGGGTCGCTGGACCCTTCCTCCCTCTGGAGGCCGCCGCGGAGGCCGACCTCCTGCTGAACCTCTGGCACTCGCTGCCGGCGACGGTCGTGCGCCGGTTCCGCCGCTCCGCCCTGATCGACACCGATCCCGGTCTGCTCCAGATCTGGATGACGACCGGCACGATCCGCGTGGCGCCGCACGATCATTATTTCACGATCGGCGAGACCGTGGGCGCGTCCCACGCGCCGTTCCCGGACTGCGGGCTCCGGTGGCTCCACACGCCACCTCCGATCTTCTTGCCTGAATGGCCGACGACGCCCGCGAGCCCCGCCGCACCCTACACGACCGTCGCCCACTGGTGGGGAGGGACGTTCGAGTTCAACGGGACGACCTTCTGTAACGAGAAGCGGGTCGCCTTCCTCGAGTATCTCGACTTGCCTACCCGCACGCCCGTCCCGCTCGAGTTGGCGGTGTGTCTGGCGGAGTACTACGAAGAGTACCGGCGTCTGATGGAGCCCAAGGGCTGGAAGCTGCGGGAAGCCTGGGACGTCAGCTCCACGCCCGACGCCTATCGGACCTACGTGCAGGGATCGCGTGGCGAGTTCAGCTGCGCCAAGCCGGCGTACGCCACGCTCCAAACCGCGTGGGTGAGCGACCGAACCCTTTGCTATCTGGCGAGCGGCAAGCCCGCGGTCGTGCAGCACACCGGCCCCAGCCGGTGGCTCCCGAACGGGGAGGGCCTGTTCCGGTTCCGGAACATGGACGAGGCCGTCGGCGCGCTGGCGGCCGTCGCGGCCGACTACGATCGGCACTGTCGCGCGGCGCGCGCGCTGGTCGAGGAGCATTGCGACGCTCCACGGGTCGTCACGAGCGTGCTGGAGCGCGCGCTGGACTCCGGGCCGGGGCGTCCGGCGGCCAGGACCGTCGCGCCCGAAGGGCTGCGCCGCGCCTTCGCCGAGATCGGAGAGTCCAGGGGTGCCGAGCTGTGCGAGGTCCTCGGCGAGGTGCTGGACGGCGGACGGATGATCGGCTTGCGGCGGCTCAAAGCCCGCGTGTACCGGCTACAGATGGAGGGTGGACCTTGGGGCTCGGTCGTGCTGAAGCGACTGGAGCCCGCCGTGGCCCAGCGCGCCCGCCTGCTCGCCGAGCGGTGGCTCCCGGCGTTGGGGCTGAGCGAGCGCTGTGCGCGGCTGCTCGGCGCGGCGGCCGAGCCGGGGGGTGGCAGTGTGTGGCACGTGTACGAAGACCTCGGGAACGAGACGCTCGCCGAGCGGCCCACACCGGAGCGGGTGGCGGCCACCGTGGACCTCCTGGCCGAGCTGCACACGCGCGCCGCACGCCATTCCGTGCTGCCGGACGCGCGCCAGTACGGCGGCGATCGGGGAATGGCGTACTTCACCGCGAACGTGAGCGACGCGATCGCCGCGCTCGACGCGCTGCAGTCGTCCGGGATCGACACGCCGCCCCAGTACGGAGACCTCCCCGCGCGCCTGCTCGAGCGTCTGTACGACCTCCAGGCCGACGCGGCACGCCGCGCCTCGGTCTTCCAAAGCGCGGCCGGGCCGGACACGCTGCTCCACGGCGACGCCTGGACGATCAACGTATTCGTGGACGCCATGCCCGACGGACTGCGGGCACGCTTCGTCGACTGGGACAAGGTGGCGGTCGGCCCTTTCAGCTACGACCTGTCGACGCTGCTGTTCCGATTCTCGCCGGCGGAGCGCCCGCCGATCTTGGAGGGGTACCGGCAGGCCGTGGCGCGAGCGGGGTGGCGCTTGGCCGCGCCGTCAGACCTCGGCCTCCTGTTCGACACCGCCGAGCGCGCGCGCTATGCCAACCGGGTGATCTGGCCGGCGCTGGCGCTACTCAAAGAGCGCGCCGAGTGGGGCTTCCCGGAGCTCGCGGAAGTGGAACGTTGGTTTCGAGAGCTGGACCAGGCCGCCACGAGCGACCTGATACTCGCATGACCTCGCGGAAGCGCTCCAGCGAGCGGCGCCCAGCCGATCATCGGATCACGGGCCCGATGGTGCAAACGCTCGAAGCCGGACTTTCCCGATTCCGAGGGCGACCCGTCCGGGTTCGGGAGCTGCGCCGCCGGTTCTCGCGGTACAGCTCGACGTTCCACACCGAGCGGCTCCGTGTCTTTCTTGACGATGAGGGAAAACCGCTGCGCATCTTCTTCAAGGATCTCGCTCCCGAGCATCAGGTGACGGACGCGCGGGCGCCCCACCGCGTCCCAGCGGCGGCCTACCGCCGGGAACTCGACATGTATCGATCGGTCCTGTCGCGCGAGCGCTTCGGCACGCTGCACCTGTATGCGTTTCGGTGGGAGCCCGACCGCGGTCGCTGCTGGTTGTTCCTCGAAGATGCGGGGCGAACGCCGCTCAACGGCGTCCGCGACCCGCAGGAGTGGGCGAGCGCCGCCCGCTGGGCCGCCCGTTTTCACGTGGCGACACACGACCTGCCGGCCGCTCAAACGAAGTTTCTGCCCCAGTGGGACCGGGCGCATTATCAGCGGTGCGCCGCGCAAGCCGAGCGGCTCCTCCCCACGGTCGAGGCACGCGAGCGTGAGATTCTGCGCGACGGGCTCGACGCGCTCACCGCGCGCCTCGACTGGTTCAGCGCGCTGCCACGCTGCGTGATCCACGGACAGTTCTTCGGCAAGAACATCATGCTCCGGCCCCGCAGGGCCCGCCCCAGGATCGCGGTGATCGACTGGGAAACGGCGGCGCTGGGTCCGCGTGCTTTCGATCTCGCGAGCATCACCGGGGGCGGGTGGAGCATCGAAGAGCAGCTGATGATGCGGGCCGCCTATGTCGAGCAGTACCAGGCGGAAACCGGAGGCGCCATCGATTGGGACGATTTCTGCCAGGAGGTCCGGGCCGTGGGCATTTATCAGGCCCTCGAGTGGCTCGTCTGGTGGGCACCTCACCGCGGCGTGCCGCGACGCCTGAAACGCTTTCGGAGATTCATGCGGGAGCTGGAATCGCTGTTGGAGGGCCGGGGGGCCCCGGATCCCGTGGCGCCGGAGGAGGTGGCCCGATGAGGCTCGGATGCGCGCCGGGAGCCGTGCACAGAGACGTTTCGCCATTCATCACTGCGCTCGATCAGGCGGCGTTTCATCAAGAGCTCGAACGACTCTGCATCTCGGAGTGGCAGTGCGGCGCGCCGGAGGACGTCCGCGTCGAGCCCCTGCGGGCCCACCGGCGCCGCTGCACGCTCGAGATCACCCTGACGACCGAGAGCGGCGCGGTGCCGCTGATCGGCAAGGTCTACGCGGACGACCGCTCTGACGTGTTTGGTGCGATGTGCGCCCTGATCCGGACGGGCTTCGGCCGCGAATCGGAATGCTCGATTCCGCAGCCGTTCGCCTGGCTGCCCGCGCTGGGGGTCCGCCTGGAAGAGAAGATCGAAGGCCGGTCCGTCAACGAGGTCATCCGCACCGGTAGCCCAGGCGAGTGTACCACGGCCGCGGAGCGATGCGGCCAGTGGCTGGGTCGATTCCATCGCGCCGCCCCGAGGCCGGTGAACGGGCACGACCTCGTGGCGAAGCTCGCGCACAACCGCGCGGCCACCGCGCGCATGACCAGCCTGCGGCCCAAGGCCGAGGCCGTGCTGCGGCGGCTCGACGAGGACGTACCGCTGGCCACGACGGTGCCCCGGTGCGCGGGGCACGGGAGCTACATCCCCGACCATATCATTTTGAGCGGCCGGCGCACGGCAGTCATCGACCTGGACGAATATGACGCCGCGGACCCGAGCCGGGACGTCGCCTGGTTCCTCGTGGCGCTGCGGCGCCGGGCGATCCAGCTGCTGGGCTCCCGGCATGCACTGGACGGCGCGGCCGACGCGTTTGTCCACGCCTACATCGCGTCGGGGCCGCCGGACGCGCTGGCGAATCTGCGGCTCTACCGCGCCCTGGCGTGCCTGGGCCGCGCGCGACGCGATTTGTACAAGCACAGGCCCGAACTCGCCGAGTTCATGGTGGACGAAGCCCTGCACCTGATGTCGGGCTGATCGCGATGCCCGTCTCCCTCGTCGCGGTTCTGTTACTGCAATCGGCGTCGGTGGACCGCCCCCCGTCTGTCCGACCCACCGTGACGGCAGTGCGCGTCGTGCGCGCTCCATCCGTGGACGGCCGTCTGGACGACCCCGCCTGGGCGCTGGTGCCGCCGATCACGCGCCTCCTCCAGACCGACCCCGACGAAGGACGTCTCGTCTCGGAGTCCACCGAGGTGCGGATCGTGTACGACAACGACGCGGTGTACGTCGGCGCACGGCTCTTCGATTCCGATCCGCGTCGGATCATCGGCCGCCTGGCCCGGCGCGATGCGTCCACGCACAGCGACGAGTTCCGCGTGTTCCTCGACAGCTACTACGACCGTCGCACGGCGTTCGAGTTCGTCGTGAACGCGGCGGGCGTGAAGAAGGACGCGGTGATCGGCGATGACGGGGACTTCGACGATGCGTCCTGGGACCCCGTGTGGGCGGCGGCGACGTCCGTGGACTCCCGCGGGTGGACGGCGGAGATTCGGATTCCCTTCTCCCAGCTCCGGTTCCCGAAAGCGCAGGAGCAGATGTGGGGGGTGCACTTCGTGCGCTGGATCGAGCGCAAGCACGAGCAGGCCCTGTTCCCGTTCATCGGCAAGAAGGAGAACGGACTCGTGTCGCGCTTCGCCCAGCTGGTCGGGATCCGCGACGTCGGACCGTCGCGACGGCTGGAGCTGCTGCCGTACGCGGTGGGCCGCGGAACCTATCTCAGGTCAAAAGATCCGCGGAATCCCTTCGAGCCTCCCGCCTCCTATTACCGCGGCACGGGCGCCGATGTGAAGTACGGCGTCAACTCGAGCCTGACACTCGACGCCACACTGAACCCGGACTTCGGCCAGGTCGAGGTGGACGAGACATTCGTCAACCTCAGCGCCTTCGAGCAGTTCCTCGAGGAGCACCGGCCGTTCTTCGTCGAGGGCACCGATATTTTCCAATTCGGGAGCAGCGGCGGCGGCGTGAACAGCTTCAGCGGCACGCCGCTGTATTTCTACTCCCGCCGCATCGGCCGCGAGCCCCAGGGAGAGCCCACGTCCTCCGGGGAGTTCGAGGATGTCCCGACGAACACCACGATCCTCGGCGCCGCGAAGCTGAGCGGCCGGGCGCCGGGCGGCTGGTCGGTCGGCCTCATCGACGCCGTCACTGCCCGCGAGCGCGCGACCGTCCTCGACACCACGAGCCGAGCGTCGTTCCGGGACGAGGTCGAGCCACCCGCGAACTACCTTGTCGGCCGCCTGAGGCGCGACGCCAACGGCGGCAACACGAGCGTCGGGCTGCTCGCCACGGCGACGAACCGCTGGCCGAACTCGCCCGCCCTCGATGTGTTGCCAAGGGGCGCCTACGCGGCCGGGGTCGATTTCTTCCGGCGCTGGCGCGACAACACCTACTCGCTCGCCGGAAGCGTCGGGGGTTCCTACATCGAGGGTGACCCCGCGGCGATCCAGCAAGCGCAACGCTCTTCCAACCGCTACTATCGGCGGCCGGACGCCCGGAGCTTCCACTACGACCCGACCAGGACGACCCTCGCCGGCGGAAGCGCCGATCTCTACTTCAACAAAGTGGCGGGCACCTGGCGCTGGGGCATCGCGGGAAGCACGACCTCACCAGGGTTCGAGGTCAACGACCTCGGATTCCAAAAGCGGGTGGACCAGGTATCGCTCGCGGCGGCCCTGGGGCGCGTGTGGACCAAACCCGGGTCGGTGTTCCGCCAGGCGAACGCGTATCTCAAGATCGCGCCGAGCTGGAACTACGACGGCGATCCGATCGACCGCTCGGTGAAGACATTCGGGTACGTGCAGTTCCGGAACTTCTGGACCGGCGACTGGTCGCTGTCCTACAGTCCGCCGGTCCTGGACGACCGGCTCACGCGCGGCGGCCCCCTTGCCCAGAAGCCCGCCTCCTGGTACGCCAGCGCCGATGTCACGACCGATACCCGAAGGACGGTGAACGCCTACGCGTTCGCGTCCTTCCAAAGCGACGCCGCGGGGGGCTGGTATCTGAACGCGATCCCCCAGCTCTCCGTCCGACCGAGCGCGGCGCTGCTGCTCAAGCTGACAGGTGGGTACGTCGCGGGCGTCTCGATGGCGCAGTTCGTCACGAAACAGGGCGACGGCACCGCCGCCGCAACGCTGGGCACGCGCTACGTCTTCGCGGACCTGTACCAGCGCCAGGCCTACGTGACGCTGCGCGCCAACGTCACCTTCTCGCCGGCCCTGAGCTTTCAGCTGTACGCACAGCCGTTCACCTTCTCGGGCGATTATCGGACCTTCAAGGAGCTGCGCGCGCGGAAGACGTTCACGTTCAACCAGTATGGTCGCGACAACGGCTCGACCATCCGGGACACGCTGCTCGTGTCCGGGACCGACAGAGTGCCGGGCTACGCGGTCGATCCCGACGGCCCCGCCGACTCGGCGGCGACGCGGTTCACGTTTCAAGACCCCGATTTCCGGACCCGGTCGGTCAAGGTCAACGCGGTACTCCGCTGGGAGTATCGTCCGGGCTCCACGCTGTTCGTCGTGTGGACGCAAAGCCGCTCGGGCTACGTCCCCTACGACGCGAGCTTCGACGTGGGTCGGGATGTCGGGCGGGAGCTGTTCCTCGACCGACCGACCAATGTCTTGATGGTGAAGCTGAATTACTGGCTGAGTCTGTAGCCGTCTAGAGCGTCCCGAGCCCGCTTACGTCTTCCGGCCGCAGCAGGTGGACGTGGGCCACCCGCCGCCCGCGGCCGAGCAGCGCCCGGATGTCCCCCCGCGCCTGCGCCTGCTTCAGCCGCCCGAATGTGGTCCCCATCTCGGGAATCTCGGCGTCCTCGGCGTCGTCCGCCGTCACCACGAGAAACAGCCCCGTGTTGGGCCCACCCTTGTGCAACTGACCGGTAGAGTGGAGGTAGCGCGGGCCGAAGCCGAGCGTGGTTGCGCAGGCGAGGGCACGGGCCCACGCCGCCCGCACGCCCTGCAACCGGACCGCGATGTCGGCGGTGGACGGCAAGTACGCAAGGATGGCGAAGTAGTCGCCAGGCCGCGCGGCTTGACGCAGGGCGTCCGGGGTGAGCGTCGGGAGGGGCGCAGCATGCTGCGCCCCTACGGGCCCCACGCTCCCCCCCACCAGCTCGGCACGCGCCAGGGCTTTCGCCTCCTCCACGTCGGGCTGATCGAAGGCGTTCACACCCAGTCGGGTGCAGAGCTCCCACGTCGCGTACTCCCACGCGAGGAACTCCGCTCCCAGGGACAGCGGATCGTCGGAAAACTCGCTCACGATCTCGCTGTCGGGGCGCGCCGCCGCGATCGGATCCGTGACGACGGGAACGACGCCCCGCCCGTCTTTCCCCGTGCTTTCGGCGACCAGCTGCTCGATCCAGTCGGCGAGCCGGGCGACCGGCGCGGGTGGCCGGAGCACCAGCTTGTCCCGCCCCGCGAGCGCCGCCTCGGCGAGACGCGCCCCCCGGGCACGCGCGGCCCGCGCATCGACGGCGAGCGCCCGCTCGAGAAACGCCCGACCGTTCACGCCGAGCAGCGCGGCCGGGAGCATACCCACGACGGTCAGCGCCGCGTACCGGCCACCCACGTCCACGGGGTGGGGGAACACCGCGCGGAATCCCTGCGCGCGCGCCAGCGCCTCGAGCGGGGTTCCGGGATCCGTGATCGCCACGAATCGCGTCGCGTCGGTCCGGGCGGCGAGGTA
>DATHGL010000134.1:0-6961 GCA_035317625.1 Gemmatimonadales bacterium
CCTGAGCGAGCACCGCCGGCTCGCCGGGGAGGCCACATGACGCTGGTGCTCGATTCCCGACATGCCACAGCGATGCGGCGGCACGGCGAGGCGGACTACCCGGCCGAGGCCTGCGGCTTGATCGGCGGCGCGCTCGAGGGCGATCGCAAAGTCGTCATCCAGCTCGTCCCGCTCGCGAATCAGCGCACCGATGCGGCGCGTAACCGCTACCTCATCGACCCGGAGTCGTTCCGGCGGGCGCAGGAAAAGCTGGAGCGCGACGGGTTGGAGGTGATCGGCGTGTACCATTCGCATCCGGATCACCCACCCATGCCCTCCGCGTTCGATCGGGAGCACGCGTGGCCGTGGCTGTCGTACGTGATCACGGGTGTGGCGCAGGGTCGCGCCGGGGAAATGAAGAGCTGGGTCTTGGCGGAGGGTCGCGAAGCCTTCGACGAGGAGTCCATCACCATCGAAGAACGGAAGGTCGTATGGCAGTGACAGTGCTGATCCCGACGCCGCTTCGCCCCTACGTGGGCGGACGGGACGCCCTCGAGCTCGAGGGGGGCAGTGTGGGGGAGCTGCTCGATCGGCTGATCGGCGAATACACCGCGCTGAGGCAGCATCTCTTTGCGGGCGACGGCCGGCTGCGCAGCTTCGTGAACGTGTACGTGAACGACCGGGATATCCGGCAGCTCGCCCAGCGCGAGACTCCGGTGAAAGCCGGGGATACGGTCTCCATCATCCCGAGTATCGCGGGGGGGACCGCTGTGGCGGAGGCCCTGCCCAAGCTGTCGCACGAGGAGATCCTGCGCTACTCACGCCACCTCATTCTGCCCGACGTCGGCCTCGAGGGGCAGAAGAAGCTCAAAGCCGCGCGCGTCCTGCTCGTGGGAGCGGGCGGGCTGGGGTCGCCGGCCGCCCTCTACCTGGCCGCTGCTGGGGTCGGCACCATCGGCCTCGTGGACTTCGATGTCGTAGACAAGACCAACCTGCAGCGCCAAATCCTGCACGGCACGTCCACCGTCGGGATGCCGAAGCTCGAATCCGCCACGGCCCGCATCCGCGATCTGAATCCCAACGTGCGGGTCGAGACATTCGAGACCCGGCTCACGTCGGAGAACGCGCTCGACATCATCCGCGAGTTCGACATCGTAGCGGACGGGACCGACAACTTCCCGACTCGGTACCTCGTGAACGATGCGTGCGTGCTGCTCGATAAGCCCAACGTCTACGGCTCGATCTTCCGCTTCGAGGGCCAGGCCTCGGTGTTCTACGCGAGGCAGGGACCGTGCTACCGCTGCCTCTACTCGGAGCCGCCGCCGCCCGGACTCGTGCCCTCGTGCGCCGAGGGCGGGGTGCTCGGCGTCCTGCCCGGGATCATCGGCTCGATTCAAGCGCTGGAGACGATCAAGCTGATCCTCGGCGCGGGCGAGCCGCTCATCGGACGGCTGGTGCTGTTCGACGCGCTCAAGCTGCAGTTTCGCGAGCTCAAGCTCGAGAAGGATCCCGACTGTCCGGTGTGCGGCCGCCAGCCGACCGTCACCGAGCTGATCGATTACCAGGCGTTCTGCGGCATCGGCGCGGAGCCGTCGTACGACGGCGTGGAGATCACCGCCCAGGAGCTCAAGGCCGAATGGCTGCGCAATCCCGAGCTGTTGGTGGTCGACGTGCGCGACCCGCACGAGTACGAGATCGCCCACATCGACGGCGCCCGGCTCATTCCCTTGGGCGAGCTGCCCGATCGGCTCGACGAGCTGGACGGCCACCAGGAGATCGTGACGCACTGTCACCACGGGGCGCGCTCGCTCAAGGCGCTCGAAATTCTGAAAGCCGCGGGTTTCGCCAAGGTGCGGAGCCTGCGCGGCGGGATCGATGCGTGGGCGGTGAGCGTGGATCCGACGTTGCCGAGGTACTAACCGTCTAACCGTCTATCATGCCGAAGGGGGGACTCGAACCCCCACGGGCTTGCGCCCACTGGCTCCTGAAGCCAGCGCGTCTACCAGTTCCACCACTTCGGCGCGGGTGCGGAACGGCGAATCTAAGCCGCGGTATAACCTCAAGTCAACTCTTGGCTTGACCGCTCTGCAGTCGGTTTCTAACTTGCGCTGGCCCGGTGGACAAAGTCTCCATCGCCCGCAATCCGCGGGCGCGACATGACTACCATCTCCTGGAGACGTGGGAGGCGGGCCTCGTGCTCACGGGAACGGAGGTCAAGTCGTTGCGCGCGGGAAAGGCGAGTCTGGGAGAAGCCTACGCGCACGTGCGCCACGGCGAGGTGTGGCTCGAGGGGTTGACCATCTCGGCCTACCTGCCCGGCAGCTACAACAACCCGCCCCCGGCGCGCTCACGCAAACTGCTGCTGCACGTGAACGAAATCCGCAAGCTCATCGGCGGCACGAGTCGCAAGGGGCTCACGATCGTGCCCCTCGAGCTGTACTTCAAGGACGGCATCGCCAAGGTGGCGATCGCGCTCGCGAAAGCAAAGAAACAGCACGACAAGCGGGAAGACCTGAAACGCCGCGAGGCCGAGCGGGAGCTCGCGCGGGGCGTCAAGGGGAAGCGGGCATGAGCGTCCTGCTGTGGCTCGTGCTCGCGACCGGCCCTCCGCCGCCGGTCGTCGTCATCTCGACGCCGCGAGGCGAGACGAGCATCCCGGTGACCACCGAGCGGGGCAGTGCCGCGGTCGCGGCGCCGCTCTTGGGGCCGCCCCTCGGGCTCACGCTGGCGCTCGAGGGATCGCGCCTGACGGTTGGTCTGTCGGGCACGGTGTTCGTGTTCCAGCTGGGCGCGCCGTTCGTGCGCGTCGGCGGCGTGGTCTACGGCCTCGTGGGCGAGCCCTACGTGGCGCGCGACACCGTGTTCCTGCCGCTGAACTGGCTCGCGGACTGCCTGCCCCGCGCCCTGGGCGCGCGCTACCGCTGGGACGCTGCCACCGCGCGCCTCGTCGAGCTCCCCGTCGCCGGTGCCGTGGCGGCCGCTCCGCCTCCGCGGGCGCCGCCGCTCCCCACGCCCGTCCCGACCACCGCGCCCAACCCGATGACCGGGCTGCGCCTGCGGCACACGATCGTGATCGACCCGGGCCACGGCGGCGTGGACCCGGGGAATCCCGGCCGCTACTTCCCCGGTCGCCTGGTCGAGAAGGACATCACGCTGGCCATCGCGCGCCTGTTGCGGGCGGAGCTGGTGCGCCGGGGGATCGGTGCGTCGCTCACGCGCGCCACCGACACGCTCATCGACCTCGCCGACCGCGGGGCGTTCTGCAAGGCGGCCTGCGACCTGTTCGTGAGCATCCACGTGAACGCGATGCCGGAAGGGCGGCGCGCGGATCGCGCCAGCGGCGTGGAAACCTATTTCCTCTCCGACGCGCAGACGGAAGATCAGCAGCGCGTCGCGAACACGGAGAACGACGCGCTCCGCTTCGAGACCGGCGGGTCGAATGCCGCGACCGGCCCGCTGGGCTTCATCCTTCGCGACCTGCAGCTGAGCGAGTACCTGCGGGAGTCGGCGCAGCTCGCCGAGCTCGTCCAGGACTCCGTGGCCCGGATTCATCCGGGCGGCGACCATGGCGTGCAGCAAGCGGGGTTCATGGTCCTCACCACCGCGCGCCGACCCGCCATCCTCGTCGAGACCGGCTTCGCCTCGAATCGCACCGACGGTGCGTTTCTCGCGTCGAGCCTCGGCCAGCACAAGATCGCCAGCGCGATCGCGGACGGGATCGTCGCCTATCTCGTCGAGTTCGAGCGCAAGGTCGCCGGCGCTGCGCCGGCGGGCGGGCGGTGACCCCGGTCCGGTTGTTTGGCACGTCGTTCCAAAACCCCGTTCTCCTCGCTTCCGGCACCGCCGGCTTCGGCCGCGAGGTGTGCGGCGTGATCGATCTCGACGCCCTGGGTGGGATTGTGACCAAGGCGGTCACCCCGGAGCCGCGGCGCGGCCACCCCGCGCCCCGGGTCGCGGAGTTCGCGGGCGGCATGCTCAACGCCGTGGGCCTCGCCAACCCGGGCCTCGAGGCCGTGCGTGCGCACGACCTCCCCTGGCTCGCGACGCGTCTGCAGCGCGCGCGTGTGCTCGTCAACGTCGCCGGCGCGACCGTCGACGACTACGTGCGGGTAATCGCGAGCCTCACCGATCTCGCGGTGATCACCGCGTTCGAGATCAATGCGTCCTGCCCCAACACCAGCAGGGGCGGGCTCGAGTTCGGCGCGACGGCGGAGGGTCTCCGCGAGCTGGTTCGCCGCTGCCGCGCGGCCGCCACCCGGCCGATCGCCGTGAAGCTCTCCCCCGTGCTCCCCGACATCGCGGGAATGGCGCAGGTGGCGCGACAGGAAGGCGCGGACGCGGTGACCCTGGTGAATACGCTCCCTGGGACGCTCGCCGGGCGACTCGGGAACGGGTTCGGCGGAGTGAGCGGCCCGGCCCTGCTGCCGATCGGCGTGCTGGCGACGCGGACTGTGTGCGCCGCGGTGGACATCCCCGTGATCGGGGTAGGCGGGGTGCGCACCGCACGCGACGCGCGGGAGTACCTCACGGCCGGCGCAGCGCTCGTGGCCATCGGCACCGCAGCGCTCACCGACCCCCGCGTCCCCGAGCGGATTGCGCGGGCGCTGGGGAGGGAACATGGCTGAGCTGGTCGTGGCGTTCGACCTGCCGAGCGGGCGGGAAGCGCTGCAGCTCGCGGCCCGCCTGCCCGGACTCCGCTGGGCCAAGATCGGCCCGGTGCTGTACGTCCGCGAAGGGCCGGCACTGGTGCGCGAGTTCACGGCCCGCGGGCTCCAGGTGTTTCTCGACCTCAAGTGGCACGACATTCCGAGCGTCGTGGCGGGCGCCGTCGACGCGGCCCGGGCCGTGGGAGCCGCCATGGCGACGGTGCACACGCTGGGCGGCCCGGTGGTGCTGGCGGCCGCCGCGCAGGCAGCGGGCGATCTCGCGCTCGTGGGCGTGACCGTGCTCACCTCACACGATGCCGGCGACTTCGAGCGCGTGGTGGGCCGGGGCGTGCCCGATCTGGGATTCGAGGCCGAGCGCCTTGCACGGCTGGCGGTGGCGGCGGGGCTCCGCGGCGTCGTGGCGTCCGGACACGAGCTGGCGCTGCTGCGCGAGGTGCTTGGCCCCGCGCCCTGGATCGTGGTGCCGGGCATCCGCGCGCCGGACGACGCCGTCGGCGACCAAGCGCGCACCATCGGCGCGGCCGACGCGGCGCGGCGCGGCGCGACGCACCTCGTGGTCGGCCGCCCCATCACCCGAGCCGCGGACCCGGCTGGGGTGTACCAGCGCCTCATGGAGAGTCTCTGATGCGCCGCCCGGTGTCGGTCGCGCTGATCCTGAGCCCGTTGCTTGCGGGCGGCGTGTCGGGCCAGGGCTCGCTCGCCGAGGCGGCCGAGCGGGTGAGCCAGGCGTGGCGCGCGCACGACGTGCAAGCAATTGTGGGGCAAAGTGCTAGCGTCGTGTTCCAGCTTCCCGGCGCGGACCTCTCGACACCAGTCGCCCGCGCCCAAGCACTCGAGCTGCTGCGCCGCCACCTGCGCGCGGGGGTCGAGCGCGACCTGGCCGTCAGCGCGGTTCGTGAAGTCGAGCCGGGGCGCGGCTATGCGGAGCTGGACCGCCGCTACGTGGTGTCGGGGACGAGCGACGAGCGGCGCGAAACGATTTTCTTGAGCTTCCGAAAACTGGGTGACGAATGGGTGCTGACCGAGTTGCGCAGTGCGCCGTAATCCCGCCCCTTGCGAGAACTTACGAGCCCGTCTATAGTTCAGGACTTAATTGGAATTTTTTCCCCGGAGCGTGTCGTTTGAAGGTTCGCACCAGCGTCAAACCGATCTGTGAGCATTGCACGGTGATCAAGCGGCGGGGTGTGATCCGCGTCATCTGCAAGCGCACTCCCAAGCACAAGCAGCGGCAGGGGTAAGGCATGGCACGCATTGCGGGTGTAGACCTGCCACGCGACAAGAAAATCCAATACGCCCTCCCGTACATCTACGGCATCGGCTCCAGGAACGCGAAGAAGATCCTCGCGGAGACGGGGGTGAACGCGGACGCACGGGTGCGCGACCTGCGGGACGCCGAGGTGGCACGGCTGCGGCAGGTGATCGAGCGGGATTACAAGGTCGAGGGGGCGCTGCGCACCGAAGTCGCGATGAACATCAAGCGGTTGATGGACATCGGGACCTATCGGGGCACGCGGCATCGTAAGAACTTGCCGGTGCGCGGCCAGCGCACGCACACCAACGCGCGCACCAAGAAGGGACCACGGCGCGCCATCGCGGGCAAGAAGAAGCCCTTGCTGAAAAAGTAAATGGCACAGGCGAAGGCAGCGGGCGCGAAGCGCGCCAAAAAGGTGGTGGAGGCCGAAGGCATGGCCCACATCACGGCGACGTTCAACAATACGCTCATCACGATCACCGACATGCAGGGCAACGCCCTCACGTGGGGATCCTCGGGCAAGGCCGGGTTCCAGGGCTCGAAGAAGTCCACCCCGTTCGCGGCCACGGTGGCCGCCGAGCAGGCGGCCCGCGAGGCGATGAATCTGGGCGTGCGGCGCGTGCACGTGCGCGTGCAGGGCCCCGGCTCGGGGCGCGAGTCGGCGATCCAGGCGCTCGCCACCGCGGGCCTGCAGATCCGCTCGATTCGCGACGTGACGCCGATCCCGCACAACGGGTGCCGCCCGCCCAAGAAACGGCGGGTCTGAGCGATGGCACGCTATACCGGCCCCGCCTGCAAGCTGTGCCGCCGCGAGGGCACGAAGCTGTTCCTCAAGGGGACGCGCTGCCTCACCGAGAAGTGCGCGGTGGAGCGGCGCCCGTACGCCCCAGGCCAGCACGGCCAGTCGTCGGGGCGGCGTCGCAAGGCATCCGACTACCAGCGGCAGCTGCGTGAGAAGCAGAAGGTCAAGCGGATCTACGGCCTGTCCGAGCGGCAGTTCCGGAACATCTTCGATCACGTGCTCAAGGAGCCGGGCGTGACGGGGGAGGCGCTGCTCGTCGCG
>DATHGL010000135.1:0-2009 GCA_035317625.1 Gemmatimonadales bacterium
CTCCGCCGGCGGCACCGGCCTCACGCACCTCACGCGTGAGCCGCGCGTCGATCCTGGCCATCGCCCGTTCGTCGTGGCCGCCGTGACCCATCCCCTCGGCCTGGCGGTGCGACACTCCCCGCGACGAGGGCACGCCGTACTCGGCGATCAGGAGCGGCCGCCCCGCGTGGTGCAGCTGCAGGGCACGCAGGTAGCCGACGTAATGGGATGGGCCACGCGCCGAGCGCGCCGCGCCGTAGCTCGAATCGAGATCGATGAAATCCGGATAGTAGGGGTACGCGTGGTAGGAGGCGAAATAGCCCGCCAGGTCCGCGGGCGTGGTGCGCACGACCATGGCGTCGAGGGACTCGCGGTCGTTGTCATACTCCTTGAGCCGGGGGTTCGGCGGAAACCCATGACGTCGGCGCAACCGCTCCTCTTCCTCGAGCGTGGGCTCCGTCGGGTGCGAGAGCGGGTCGAGCGTGGGCCAGTTGGTATAGGCGATGGGCCGCTGCGCGTGGTAGGAGTCCCACTCGTACGCGAGCAGGTAGTCGCATTGTTCCGCCATCCATGCGTCGGCCGGTGTGCCGTGATCCACTGTCAGGAACCGGCCCGTGAACGCGGTCCGGTCGCGCCGGCGCCCGTTGTAGGTCCGGATCGAGGACGGCTCCCACTCCCGCCCGATGATGAACGCCAAGACATGAGTCGACACGTCGGCGTCGTAGCGGCCGAAGGCGTGCCCCGGTCGCGCCGCGATGACCGCATGGCCATGCACCAGGTCGACCACCCGGCGCATCTCGGCCCGGAACGCCGCCTTCCAGTTCGCCCCGTCGTAGTCAGCGCCGGGCGGCAGCTCGGTCCACACCCCGTGCAGCAGCCACACGGCCCGATCGGGGTGCCCGTCGTTCCACGCCTTGAGCGCCCGGTAGAACGCCGGTGGGAGGATCGTGTAGACACGGACGGCATTGGCGTGCGCACCGGCGATCAGCTCGAGCCAGCGACCATAGGTCGAGTCGTCGGGGGGGAACTCGGAGGGAAAGCGGCCGGGGAGGGCAACGCCCAGATTGATGCCCTTCACGTAAAACGGTTGCCACCCGCCGTTCGTGCGGATCTCGAAACGCTCGCCCGCCGTGCGGGCCGGGACGTCGAGGTGCTCCGGCCGGCGCAGCGGCGGCAGTGCGAGGCCGCTGTCGATGCCCAGCGCCAGGATCTGCCGTTCGGCATCCGCGTAGGCGGGGGCGAGGCGCAAGGTGCGGCGCAACGCATCCACCGCGGCGGCACGCTGGCCCAGCCGCGCGCGGGCCAGGCCGAGCCCATACCACGCTTCGGCGTCAGCCGCGTCGCTCTCCACGGCCCGGAGAAAGCGCTCTGTGGCGGCCCCCGGCAGGCCCTGCCGCAACCCCACGAAGCCTAGCCCGACCTGGGCGGCATGGTCACCCGGGCAAAGCGAGTCGGCGACGGCGAAGCGCGTCGCCGCCTCGGCAATGGCCCCCTGGTGGTAGGCGTTCCAGCCGGCGCCGGCCTCGCCCGCAGCGCGGCCGGCGTGGGGACACGGAGCGCCAATCTGAGCGCCGAGCGCCACGATCCACAGGAGCATGGGGGGGTGGGTCAAGATCGAGTGGGTCAACATAATGAAAAGCCGGCGCCCGGAGGCGCCGGCTCGTCGAGCGAAGCGCCTTCCCGCTCAGTGGAACGTCACGCCCAAGCCGAAGTCGATCACGTTCTGCTTCCAGCCGATGGCAGTGCCGCCGGGCACGGCGAAGTCCTCGAGCTGGCCGTACAGGAAGTTCACGACGGGCGTGAGGGAGACATTGCGCCCCACGCGGACGTCGTAGCCGACCCCGGCGCTCCAGCCCCATCCCGTGCCGTCGACCGAGGGACTGGTGTCGAGGGTGTAGCCGGAGAAGCCCAGGCCGCCCGTGACGAAGAAGCCGCTGGCGGTCACCGGATAGTAGAAGAGCGAGGCGGTGACGTTCCCCAACGATTCGGTCCCGCCGCTGGCGTCGCGTGACCAGCCGTTGATCGAGGCG
>DATHGL010000136.1:0-3856 GCA_035317625.1 Gemmatimonadales bacterium
AAAGCGGAACGCGCCATCCTGGTCGAGGGCTACTTCGACGTGCTGCTCGTCGCGCTGGCGGGGATCGAAGAGGTCGTGGCGCCGCTCGGCACCGGGCTCACTCCGGATCAGGCGCGGCTCGTGAAGCGTTATGCCCCGCACGTGATTCTGCTCTACGATTCGGACGAGGCGGGCTTGCGCGCCACGTTCCACGCGGGCGACGAGCTGTTGCGCGAGGGGCTGCGGGTGAGCGTCGCCTCGCTACCTCCGGGCGAGGATCCCGACACGCTGGTGCAACAACACGGCGCCGCGGGTCTCGAGCCGCTCCTCAAGGACGCGGTGGACGTGCTGGAGCGGAAGATCCAGATCCTCGATCGCAAAGGATTCTTCGGCACCCTGCCAGGCCGGCGCCGCGCCCTCGACCGGCTGCTCCCCACCATTCGGGCGGCGCAAGACCCGATTACGCGGGAGCTGTATCTCTCGCGGGCTGCGGAGGCCGCCGGCGTTCGCAAGGACGTGTTGGAGCGGGAGATCACGGGAGACCAGAGGCGGGAGGCGGGAGGTGCCGCGCGGTCTCCCGTTTCCGGTCTCCCGTCTCCCGCCTCCCGTCTCCCGTCTCCCACTCTGCCCGCCAGCGCCGAGAAGGCTCTCCTGCTGCTGCTGCTCGAGGGCGAGCCGTGGAAGGCGCGCGTGATCGAAGCCGTCGACCCCGCGGAGTTCGAGTTCCCCGCCTACCGCGCCGTGTTCGAGAGCGTGGTCGACGATGCGGCACTCGCGCTCGACGATACGTCGGCCCGCGCCTACGAGCACCTCAAGGCCGAGGGGCTCGGGGGACGGGATCCCAACGAGATGTACGAGCTGGCCGTCAACTGGCTGGAAGCCCGGCGGCTCGAGCGGCAGATGCAGCGGCTCGACGATCAGCTCCCGTTCGAGAGCCCCGAGCGTCAGGCGTCCCTGATTGCGGAGAAGCGTCGCGTGTTCGATGAGCTCCGCAAACGATACCCGCGTTACAAAATCGCTGCGAGGAGGCGAGGTGCATCCGGAACTTGAAGCGTTGTTGGCGTTGCAGGAGAAAGACCAGGCCGTGATGGCGTGCGACGCCGCGATCGCCGGGCTCGCGCCCGAGCTGACCACCCTCGACGAAGCGTTGGCGGGGGCGGAGCGCGCGCTGGCGGCGGCGCAGGGGGGCATCCAGGCCGCCATCGATCGCCGCGACGCGTTGGAGGGCAAGATCGCCAGCTACCGCACCATGCAGGAGCAGCGGCGCCAACGGCTCGAGTGGGTGCGGGGTGCCAAAGAGGCCTCGACGCTCATGGCGGAGCTGGATCTCGCGCGCTCGGTGCTCGCGAAAGAAGAGGCCGAGTTCATGCGGTCCGGCGACGCGGTCACGGAGGCTGAGCGCAAAGCGGCGCACGCCGAGCAGGCGCTCGCGGACCTGCGGGTGCAGCAGGCGCCGCAACGCGAGGCGCTTGCCGGCAGGCGCGAGCAGATCGCCGCGGAGCGCGAACGCGCGATGGCGGAGCGCGAGCAGACCGCGGCGCAGGTGGGCGCGTCCCTGCTGCCCCGCTACGAGCGTATCCGGCGCGGCAAGGCGCCCCTCGCCCTCTACCCGCTGCACGGCGACGCCTGCGGCCACTGCTTCACGGCGGTGCCCACGCAACGTCGAGCCCTGATCGTACGCGGTGCGTCGATCGAAGGCTGTGAGGCCTGCGGCGTCCTGCTCTACGCCAGGGAATGATTCCCGCCCGCTGGGCGGTCGCGGCACCGCCCGATCCGCAGCTCACCGCGGCCCTCGTTTCCGACCTCCACATTCCCGAACCGCTGGCCGCCATCCTGGTGCAGCGTGGCCTCGCCGCGCCCGAGCGCGCCAGGGCCTTCCTCCGTCCCGATCTCGAGCGACTCTCGGACCCGCTCGCCTGGGCCGACATGCCCCTGGCGGTCGAGCTCATCACCGCGGCGGTGCGCGGAGGCACGCCGATCCTGATCCACGGCGACTACGACGTGGACGGCCAGTGCGCCGCCGCGCTGCTCACGCGCGTGCTCGCGAGCGTTGGCGGCCGGGTCCACGCGTTTGTGCCGCATCGCCTCCGGGACGGATATGATTTCGGCGAGGCCGGGCTGCGCGAGGCCCAGCGCGTACGCGCCGGGCTCATCATCACCTGCGATTGCGGCATCACCGCGGGCGAGGCGGTCCGCGCGGCCCGCGCCGCGGGCATCGACGTCATCGTCACCGACCATCACCTGCCGGGCGACACGCTGCCGCCCGCCTCGGCCGTGCTCGATCCGCGGCGCGCCGATTGCCCCTCCACGGACAAGGATCTGTGCGGCACCGGCGTCGCGTTCAAGCTGGCGCAGGCCCTCGTGCCCGCGCTCGGCCTGTCTCCCCATCTGCCGCTCCACTTCCTCGATTTCGTGGCGCTCGCGACGGTGGCAGACGTGGTCCCGCTCACGGGTGAAAACCGCATCCTCGTGCGTCACGGGCTCAAGATGCTCGCCGCCTCCCGTTGGATCGGCCTGCGGGCGCTCGTCGAGGCGGCTGGGCTCTCGGGGCGGCCGATCCGCTCGGGGCACGTGGGATTCATCCTCGCCCCGCGGCTCAACGCGGCGGGGCGGATCGGCGATGCGAATGACGGGTTACGCTTGCTGCTTTCCGAGGATCCTCAGGAAGCCGCCGCGATCGCCCGCGACCTCGAGACGCTGAACGCCCGGCGCCAGGCGTTGGACCAGCGCATCCTCGACGAGGCGGTCGAGGTCGCCGAGCGGGTGCTCCGGCCGGACGACCGCGCCTTGGTGCTCGCCGGCGACGGCTGGCACGCGGGGGTCATCGGGATCGTCGCCTCGCGGCTGGTGGAGCGGTACGGGCGGCCGACCTTTCTCGTCGGGTGGGACGAGGGCGGCGAGATGGGGCGCGGCTCGGGACGGAGTATCGCGGGCTTCGACCTGCACGCCGCGCTGCACCGCGTGGGGCAGCACCTCGAGAAGTACGGCGGCCACACCATGGCCGCCGGGCTCACGATCCGCCGGGACCGCTACGAGGCGTTCCGTGTTGCGTTTCTGCAGGTCGCGGGCGAGCTTCTGAGCCCCGACGACCTGGTCCCCGCGCAGCGGGTGGACCTGGAGCTGCCGTTGGGGCTGGTGAGCGACGAGCTGGAGAAGCTGATTCGACACCTCGAGCCTTGCGGGCCCGGCAACCCCGCGCCCGTGTTCGGGGTGCGGCACGCCCGGGCGGTGGGCGCCCGGCGCGTGGGGACCAACCACCTGCGCTTCACCCTGGACGACGAATCCGGCGTGCTCCCGGCCATCGCGTTCCAGTGGGCCGACGTGGTCCCCGATGCCTGGCTCGCCCAGCGGCTCGACGTCGCCTTCCGGCTGGAGCGTGACGAGTGGCAGGGGCGGACGACGCTGCAGGCGCGGGTGGCGGCGATGGCGCCGAGCCGATGAATGGGGAACGCGGAGCGTGGGGAAGGGGGCACGGTTGGGGTTCATCCGCATCATCGCAGGGGAGTTCGGCGGGCGGAGGCTCACGACGCCGGCGAGCGACAAGGTGCGGCCGACCGCAGACCGCGTGCGCGAGGCGTGGTTCTCCATCCTCCAGCGCCCGCTGCGCGGGGCGCGGGTGCTCGACCTGTTCGCCGGCTCGGGCGCGCTCGGCCTCGAAGCGTTGTCGCGCGGCGCGGTGACGGCCGAGTTCGTGGAGATCCATCGCAGAGCGCTCGCGGCGCTCAAGGCAAACATCAAGACGCTCAAGGTGGACGACCGCGCCGTGGTGCAGCGGGTGGACGCCCTCCGGTTCGCCGAGCAGCTGCACCCCGGGCAGTACGACGTGGCGTTCGCCGACCCACCCTACGGGGGCGAGCAGGCGGCGCGCCTCGTCGCC
>DATHGL010000137.1:0-5278 GCA_035317625.1 Gemmatimonadales bacterium
CGCCCGAGAGAATCGACAGGCCGACCACGTCCACGTCCTCTTGAATCGCCGCCTGGGCGATCATCTCGGGCGTCTGATGCAACCCGGTATAGATGACCTCCATCCCGGCGTCGCGTAGGGCGGCAGCCACCACTTTCGCGCCGCGGTCGTGCCCGTCGAGGCCGGGCTTCGCCACCAGCACCCGGATCGGGCGCTTCGGCCCCGGCATCAACGGCGAAACCGCAGCAGCGCCGCCAGGCCGTCCACCACGCGGCGGGCCTTGTCGTCGTACAGCACGTCGACCTGCGCGCGCTGGCGAAGCGCCTCTTCTACCGCCTCGTCGAGGCGCGGATCGTCGTCGCTTCCGTCGGCCAGCAGGGTGCGCACCTGACCCCGGGCCAGCGCCTTGAGCGTGGGCTCGACGCCGTTCACGGCCCATCCGGGGGCGATGCCCTCCTTCACCGCCGCGGCGTGGGCCTGCTCCCAGGCGCGCTCACGCTGCTCGCGCAGGACCAGGGCGGCTTCCCGCACCTCGCCCGCGCTCACGCGCTTGGGGTTCAGGCGGACCACGCCGAGCACGAGATCATGCAAGTAGGTGTGCAGGTGCGGCAATACCGCTGCCGCGTCGACGCCGATGCCCGCCACGACGAGTCCCGCCAGCGGACGCTGCGTGTGGAGTTGGAAGATCTGATCGGCCACGAGCGCGTAGTGGCGATGCTTCTCCTCTCGGATCCGCATGTGATAGTTGTGTTCGCCGTAGCCGCCCGCGAGCACGCCACCCTTTCTCGCCTGTCGCTGCCCATGGAATTTCCCGGGCCGCGTGGCCCAGGCCGTCAGGCTGGGGAGCTCCACGACGTCGTAGGCCGTCACGGTGAAGAGGCGGGCACCCGTCCGGTCGCATGCCACGACGAGGATCGTGCCGAATTCCTCCTCCAGCGCCACGAGCTCGCGCACGAGCGGCACCGGGGCGACCGCAAGGCGCGAGCGGTGGACATGGGGAAGCGGCAGCGCCTCGAACAACTCGAGTGTCCCGCAGGCGAACAGGGCGATCGCGCGGGCCGCCGGGAGCCGCCCGGGCTCCTCGAAGTAGCGCCGGACGCGCTCCAGGTCGGCGCCAACGGCGTCGCGCACGACCCGCTCGAGGCCCTGGCGCTCCAGAGCCACGAGCGCCGCCCGCACGCGGTTCTTCATCTTGATGAGATACTTGCCCCGCGTCTTGTCACGCGGCTCGAGTTTCAGGTAGCACGAGACGACCTGATAGGCGCCGGGCGGGATGCGCGACAGCCGCTCGACGGCGGCGCGCACCGCGCTCTCGGTGGCGGCAATCGGCAGTGCGCACATCGCTCAGAAGAACACCGGCTCGCGATACGCGCCATAGACGCGCTCGAGCGCGTGGCGGATCTCGTACAGCGTGCAGTAGGCTCGAGCGCAGTCGAGCATCGGCCCGATCACGTTGCGGTCGTTCAGCGCAGCCTGGCGCAGGGTCTCGAGGCGCTCGGCGACGAGCGCGGCGTCGCGCTCCGCCCGCAGCCGGGCGAGCCGGCGGCGCTGGTCCGCTTCGGCGTGGACCGAGACCTTGAGGATCTCGACGGGGTGGTCGTCATCGCTCAGGAAGTCGTTGACGCCGACGAGGGTGCGCCCGCCCGCTTCCACGTCGCGCTGGCACTCTTCCGCCGACCGGGCGATCTGGCGCTGGAACCAGCCGCTCTCGATCCCCTGCACGACACCGCCCAGCGACTGAATCTCCGCGAACAACGCCTCCGCCTCCCGCTCGAGGTGGTCGGTGAGCGACTCGACGTAATAGGAGCCGCCGAACGGGTCGATGACGTCGGCCACCCCCGTTTCGTGCGCGATGATCTGCTGCGTGCGGAGCGCCAGGCGAACCGCCTCCTCGGTGGGGAGCGCGAGCGTCTCGTCGAGCGAGTTGGTGTGCAGCGATTGCGTGCCCCCGAGGACGGCCGCCAGCGCCTGATAGGCCACCCGCACCACGTTGTTCATCGGTTGCTGGGCGGTGAGCGTGACGCCGGCCGTCTGCGCGTGGAACCGCATCATCCAGGACCGTGGGCTTTTCGCGCCGTAACGCTCGCGCATGTGGCGGGCCCAGATCCGACGCGCTGCGCGGAGCTTCGCGACCTCCTCGAAGAAATCGTTGTGGATGTCCCAGAAGAAGGAGAGCCGGGACGCGAACGCGTCGACATCCAGCCCCCGCGCGATGCCCCGCTCGACGTACGTGAAGCCGTTGGCGAGCGTGAACGCGAGCTCTTGGGCCGCGGTCGCTCCCGCCTCCCGGATGTGGTAGCCCGAGATCGAGATCGTGTTCCACAGGGGCGCGTGCTCGGCGCACCAGCCGAACATGTCCACGATGATCTTGAGCGCCGGCTCGACGGGGTACACCCAGGCGTGCTGGGCCATGTACTCCTTGAGGATGTCGTTCTGCACCGTGCCGCGCAGCGTGTCACTCGCGACACCCTGTTTCTCGGCGGCGGCGACGTAGAAACAGAACAGCATCGCCGCCGGGCCGTTGATGGTCATGGAGGTCGAGACCTGATCGAGCGGGATGCCACGGAACAGGTCTTCCATGTCGGCAAGCGACGAGATCGCGACCCCGCACTTTCCCACCTCACCCTCTGCACGAGGGTGGTCGGAGTCGTAGCCCATCAGCGTCGGGAAGTCGAACGCGACCGAGAGACCCGTCTGCCCGTGCTCCAGCAGGAACTTGTACCGCTGGTTGGTGTCCTCGGCGCTCCCGAAGCCCGCGAACTGCCGCATGGTCCACGGCTTCCCCCGGTACATGGTCGGGTGGATGCCGCGGGTGAACGGGTATTCGCCCGGCGCACCCAGCCGGCTGCGCGGGTCGAAGCCGGCCAGGTCGTCCGGCGTGTACACGACCTTCTTGTCCCGTCCACTCATCGCACCGCCCCCGTCTTGATCTGGTCGAGGATCTCTGCCGCCACGTCGTACGGGCTGCGGCGGCCCTCCGTGACCTCGTCGAGCCGCAGCGCGAGCAGCTCCTCGGCGCGGGTTGCTTCCACGAGCCAGCGCCGCACGCTGCGTTCCAGCACGGCCCGCGTACGGGCGGCGAAGCGCTGCCGCCGACGCCCGACCAGCGCGCCGCTGGCCTGAAGATAGGCGTAGTGGCGGTCGAGGGCAGCGATGAGCTCGTCCACACCGACGCCCGTCGACGCGACCGTCCCGAGTACCGGAGGCTCCCAAGAGTCGGACGGGTCGACGGTCGAACCGTCGGCCGGACGGCTCGCGCTGTCCGCCCGTCCGGCCCTCCGCCCGTCCGGCTGGTGGTGACGGCCGACGTGCCGGAACGCATTCCCTCGCCGGATGCCGAGCATCACCTCGACTTCCTGGCGCAACTTGTCCGCCCCCGGACGATCGCTCTTGTTCACCACGTACAGGTCGGCGATCTCCATCACACCTGCTTTGAGGGCCTGAATCCCGTCGCCCGACTCGGGCACGAGCACGAGCACCGTCGTCTCGGCGGTGCGGGCGATGTCGAGCTCCGTCTGCCCCACGCCTACCGTTTCGACCAGGATGCGCTCAAACCCGAACGCCTCCAGCAGGTCCGCGACCTCCTCGGTGGTGGTGGCGAGCCCGCCATGGGCGCCGCGCGTGGCCATGGAGCGGATGAACACCTGCGGGTCGAGGCTCACGGACTCCATGCGGATCCGATCGCCGAGCAGGGCGCCGCCGGTAAAGGGGCTGGTGGGATCCACGGCCACCACCCCGACGGAGAGTTGTTGGGCGCGGAACCGCTGGATGAGCGCTTCGGTGAGCGTGCTTTTGCCGGCGCCGGGGGGGCCGGTGATCCCGATCCGCCGTGCGCCGCCGCGCCCGAGCAGCCCGTGCGCGTGCGACAACACGCGCTCGAAGCCGTCGCGCTGGTTCTCGACCAGGCTAATGGCGCGCGCCAAGGCCGCGGGCTCGCGCCGGGCGAGCCCCTCTAAAATCCGCTCCACGCTCATGCAAGGTAACGATACACGCGCCGGGCCTTCACGTCCGCTCCTCGACCGGCTCGAGCGGCACGGTACGCACCGGCCCCGGGCGCACCGCGACTCGGTCCACCCGGGTGGCGTTGGCCGCGAGGATGTCGAACTCGAGGCCGTGGAGCGTGAACCGCTCGCCCGGCCGGGGGATGCGGCCCAGCGCCTGGACCAGCAGCCCGCCGACCGTCTGGACCCCGCGCGCTTCGAGCGGCACCCCCAGGGTCTCTTGCAACCGGCTCGCCGGGGCGCTTCCGTCGAGCTCAACGATGCGCGTGGGCGGTTCGCCGCTCGCGGCCTGCTCCGCCGGCTCGAAGATCTCCGACACGAGGTCGCGTGTCAGATCCTCGAGCGTGACGAGGCCGGCCGTGCCGCCGAACTCGTCCAGCACCACGGCGAGGTGGCCGCGGCCGCGCTGCATTTCGAGCATCAGGTCCGCCGCGCGGGTCGTCCCGGGCACGGCGAGCGGCGGGAGCACCGATACGGGCGCGTCGGGCGGGAGGCGCAGGAGATCGAACGCGTGGGCGACGCCGACGACCTCGTCGAGCGATCCGCGGTACACCGGATACCGACTGTAGCCCGACTGGAGGCAGACGTGCGCCGCCTCGGCCGCGAGCAACCCCTCCGGGATGGCGACGATCGAGGTGCGGGGCGTCATCAGCTCCCGCACCGGCCGATCGGCGAACGCCAGCACGCCCGACACCACCGCCATCTCGTCGGCGGAGGCGAGCGCACCGGTGTCGGCGCTCGTAAGCACGGCCGCGAGCGTCGTGCGTCTCGAGGGATCGCGCCAGGGAACGAACGGGGCGAACAGCTTGCCGAGCCGCTCGAGTCGCGGGGCCGCGTGCGCCACGATCGGCTCCGCCCAACGTCGACCCACCACTCGAGGCACGAGATAGGCGGCGCTCACGAGCAACGGCACGCCGAGGGCGATGGTGAAGACGCCCAGCACCGTGGGCGTGGTGCGGGCGAGAAACGCCGGGATGACGACCGCGGCGCAGATGGTGCCGATCGTGGTGAGGGCATTCGCCGTGGCGAGCACCCGCCCGGGATTCTCGAGCACGCTGGCGGCCCCACCCGCGCCGCGCAGCTTGTACGACACCCAGCGGGTCAGCTCGAGCTGGCTCACGGCCGCCGCCGCGACGCCAACCGCCGCCGAGGTCATCGCGAGCACCAGCCCGCCGCCGAGCAGTACGAGCGCGAGGGTCACGCCTGCCTCTGGACGAGCACCCGGGTCACCCGGCGCCGGTCGACACGTTCCACCACCACGCGGTAGCCGTCGAGCGTCAGCTCGTCCCCGGCGCGCG
>DATHGL010000138.1:0-3507 GCA_035317625.1 Gemmatimonadales bacterium
CGAGATCCCGTTTGCCGTCGCCTCGTCGGTGCTGACGCCGTCCAGCACGGACGTGTTCACGACCGTGATCCCTTCGCTCTTGAGAAAGTCCAGGAACTGTTGGGCCGCATCGGCTGAGGCCACGTGCGTGAGCTTCGTCGAGAGCGCCGAGAGCGGGTCGACCACCAGGCACCGAGGCTGGTACTCGCGCACCCTCGCCCGCAGCGTACCGAACTGGTCTTCGATGTTGGGGCCCCGCGTACGCGTGGAGTACATCTTGAGCATGCCGGACTTGACGTGGGCGGCGAGCTTGATGCCCACCGATCGGAGATTGCGAACGATCTGCGCCGCGCCTTCGTCGAAGCTCACAAACATGGTCCGCTCGCCGCGGTCGCAGGCGGCGGCGGCGAAGAGGCCCGCCAGGGTCGACTTGGCGGTCCCCGGCGCGCCGGAGATGAGCACGTTGCTGCCGCGATAGTAGCCGCCTTGCAGCATGACATCGAGACGCGGCAGGCCCGATGAGACCCGTTCCTCGGTGACCTCATATTGGAGCTCGGTGGGGCCACGGTTGGTGAGCTGCAGTCCCTCCGCGGTGAGCGTGATCGGGAACTCGTCTCCCGCAAACCCCGACCCACGGTACTTCATGACGCGCAGATTGCGAAAGCCCGACCCGTCGACGACTTGATGCTTGAGAACGACCACGCAATCGACCATGAACTGCAGGAAGCTGTAGCGCTGGTCTGCTTCAGCGGCGCCGACCTTTTGCGTGATGATGCCGGTCATCCCCATCTCCGACAGCCAGTCGCGGATGCGATAGATCTCGCGACGCTCGGCGACCGGATCGTCGAGGAGTGACAGGAGGACATCGATCCCATCGAACACGATGCGGGTCGCATGAATCTCTTCGGCCTTGGCGCGCAGCACACTCAGCATGCCGGCCAGGTCGAATTCCCCGGCCTTCACCACTTCCGGAGCGAGGCGGGCATCCAGGAAGAAGAGCTTCTTCTTCTCGAGCGCGGGAAGATCCCACCCGAAGGTGGCGGCGTTGGCAATGATCTGGCGCGTACTCTCCTCGAAGGCGACGAAAATGCCCGCCTCCTTCGATTGATTGGCGCCATTGATCAGCGCCTGCAGCGCAAAGACGGTCTTGCCGCACCCCGGTCCACCCATCACCAGCGTCGTTCGTCCGCGCGGCAGTCCGCCGTCCGTGATTTCGTCGAATCCCCGAATCCCAGTGAGCGTCTTTGTTACGACGGCGTACGGAGTGTCAATGTGCATAGGGTGTCCCTTCCAACGGGGTAATCAGGAACGATAGGGGAGAAGCGAGAGGGGGGATATCGGCCAAACGCGCTAATCCCTACTCCGAATGGGCGACGTGGCCTAAGTCACGGCCACGTAAGGATCAACGAGGGCGCCGCGCCGGCCCGCACCTGGGCCACATCCCTCGGCTCGCTCCAGAAGCCCCACAGCCGATCGCTGTGAGGCTTACTCTCCCATCAGTCGGGACGGCGGGATTTGAATGCAACGGCCCCCATGCGGGGCCGTTGTTTTATCGGCACTTAGGTGTATGGACTGACCGCATTGGTAGGCATCGGCAGGCATGGAACGGCAAATTATGATCATCGTCGCCATTGTCTCCGGCGGCAATATCGACCTCGCGAAGTTCTCTGAGCTGATCGCCTAGCGCAGCTTCAGCTGGATGTCCACCCATGCGCCATTCTTGGCGCTGGACTCCACCGCCGCATGGATGAACTTGACGCCGTGCGCGCCGTCTTCTACCGTCGGCACGAGCAGCGCCGCCCGACCAGGCGCCCGCTTCGCGCGACGCGCCCGGATCTGCTCCGCAAGATCGCGATACAGATTAGCGAACGCCTCGAGGTAGCCCTCCGGATGACCCGACGGGATGCGGGTCGCGAGCGATGCGGCGGGACTGAGATTCGGACCACCACGCGATAGCACACGTGGCGGTTGGCCCACCGGGGAAAAGCGCAGCTGGTTCGGGTGCTCCTGGCTCCACTCGAGGCCGGCCTTCTCGCCGTACACGCGCAGTCTGAGCCCGTTCTCATTGCCCGGCGCCACCTGACTCCCCCACAGCATGCCGCGCGCGCCATTCTCGAACCGCAGCAACATGTGCACGTTGTCGTCGAGCCTGCGGCCCGGCACGAACCGGCTCAGGTCCGCGGCGAGCTCGCGCACATGGAGCCCGGTGACGAAGCCCGCGAGATTGTACGCGTGCGTGCCGATATCGCCGAGGCAGCCGCCGGCACCGGCGCGCGCGGGATCGACCCGCCATGCGGCCTGCTTCTGCCCCGTGTCTTCGAGCTTGGTCGTCAGCCAATCCTGCACATACTCGACCTGGGCGACGCGGATCGTGCCGAGCTCGCCGGCCGCGACCATCTCGCGCGCCTCACGCACCATCGGGTATCCGGTGTAGTTGTGCGTGACACCAAACACGAGACCGGTGCGCTTCACGACCTGTACGAGGTCGAGCGCGTCCTCGAGCGTCGTGGTCATCGGCTTGTCGCAGATCACGTCTATGCCGCGATCGAGAAAGGCGCGAGCGATGGCATGGTGGCTGTCGTTCGGGGTCACAATGCTCACGACCTCAATGCCGTCGGACCGCTTCGCCTCGGCCGCCGCCATCTCGGCGAAGCTCGTGTAAACGCGGTCCGGCGGGAGACGGAGATCGGCGCCCGACTCTTTGGCGCGCTCTGGATCGGACGAGAGGGCACCCGCGACCAGCTCGTACTGTCCGTCCATGCGGGCGCACAGCCGATGCACGCCGCCGATGAACGCGCCGCGCCCGCCGCCCACCATGCCGAGCCGCAGCGGCTGGACCATCGTCAGGCGATTCCGAGCATCCGGCGATTTGCGGCGAGGTCGGTGCCAGCGCCGGCGAAATCGTCGAACGCCTGTTCCGTCACGCGGATGATGTGGTCGGCGATGAACCTCGCGCCTTCGCGCGCGCCGTCCTCCGGGTGCTTGAGGCAGCACTCCCACTCGAGCACCGCCCAACCGGGGTAGTCGTACTGCGCGAGCTTCGAGAAGATCGCCTTGAAGTTCACCTGACCGTCGCCTAACGAACGGAACCGGCCGGCCCGATTGACCCACGACTGGAACCCGCCGTACACGCCTTGGCGGCCGGTCGGATTGAACTCGGCGTCCTTGACGTGAAACATGCGGATGCGGTCATGATAGAGGTCGATGTACTCGAGATAGTCGAGCTGCTGCAGCACGAAGTGACTGGGATCGTACAGCAGGTTGCAGCGCTTGTGACCGCCGACGCGCTCGAGGAACATCTCGAACGTCACGCCGTCGTGCAGGTCCTCGCCGGGATGGATCTCGAAGCAGGCGTTGACCCCGTTTTCCTCGAACACGTCGAGAATCGGACGCCAGCGCCGCGCCAGCTCGTCAAACGCCATCTCGACCAGACCGGCGGGCCGCTGCGGCCAGGGATAGAAGTAGGGCCACGCCAGCGCACCCGAAAATGTCGCGTGCTCGGTGACGCCGAGCCGGCGCGACGCCCTC
>DATHGL010000139.1:0-2646 GCA_035317625.1 Gemmatimonadales bacterium
CATCATTCCCCCGGAGGACATCGAGACGTTGCGCCAACGGGGGATCGGGCGACTGTTCGGTCCCGGCACTCCCACCGCCGAGTTGGTGAAGTACATCGAAGCGTGGGCGACGGATCATGTCTCAGCCTGACCCATGCCCCCGTCCGCACGCCGCTCTCCGCATTCGCCGTTGAGCCGCCTCAAGACGCTGACCGCGGAATACCGCGAGCTCACCGCGCGCCTCGAGCAGGGGGGCGGGCCGGACAGGATCCGCCGGCAGCACGAGCAGGGGAAGCTCACGGCGCGCGAGCGCGTCGTTGCGCTGCTCGACCAGAACGCCGAGTGGCTCGAAATCGGTCTGCTCGTCGCGTTCGACCAGTACGATGGGCAGGCGCCCGCGGCGGGCGTGGTCACCGGCGTGGGACGGATCGCGGGGCGGCCGGTGGTGGTGGTGGCGAACGACGCGACGGTCAAAGCGGGCTCGTGGTGGCCGGAAACCATCAAGAAAATCCTCCGTGCCCAGGAGATCGCCATGCGCCAGCGCATCCCGATCATTTATCTGGTGGATTCGGCCGGCGTGAACCTCCCGTACCAAGGCGGTGTGTTCCCAGGCCAGTACGGAGCGGCGCGGATCTTCTACTACAACTCGATCATGCGACACTACCTCCGGGTGCCGCAGATCGCCGCCGTCATGGGCCCGTGCATCGCGGGGGGGGCGTACCTACCCGCCCTGTCCGACGTGATCTTCATGGTCGAGGGGACGTCGTTCATGGGGCTGGGAGGCCCGAACCTCGTGAAGGGCGCGACCGGTCAGACGGTCGACGCGGAGTTGCTGGGCGGTGCCAGGACGCACACCGCCGTCAGCGCCGTGGCGCACTATCGCGCGAAAGACGACGCCGAGTGCCTGGCGCACATCCGCGAATACGTCGCGCGCCTGCCGCGCACCCTGCGGCCTCCCGCGCCGGGAGGCAAGTCCAAGCGCAGTCCGAAGGAGCTGTACGATCTGTTGCCGTCGGATCACCGCATGAGCTACGATGTCCGGGCGGTGCTCGAGTGCGTGCTCGACTCGGGCAAGTTGGACGAGTTCCAACCCGACCTGGCGCCGGAGATGATCTGCGGACACGCCGCCATCGCGGGCCGCGCGGTCGCGCTGATCGCCAATTCGCGCGGCCTCATCAAGGGAAAAGCGGGTGCGCCTCCGAAGATCGGCGGCATCATCTATACCGCAAGCGCCGAGAAGGTGGCGTACTTCATCGAGAATGCCGACCGCGAGCGGATTCCCCTCCTGTTCGTACAGGACGTGTCGGGCTTCATGGTCGGTACCGAGGCGGAGCACTCGGGGATCATCCGCGCCGGCGCCCGCTTCGTCGAGGCGATGGCGACCGCCACCGTGCCGAAGCTCGTGCTCACCGTGAACCACGCGTCGGGAGCCGGTTATTACGCCATGGCGGGGCAGGGCTTCGATCCGGACTTCATCGTCTCGTGGCCGACCGGGCGGATGGGTGTGATGGAAGGAGAGTCGGCCGTCCAGGCCGTATTCGGCGCCGAAATGGCCAAGCCCGAGAACGCCTCCGCGGTGGACGCGATGCGCGCCGACTACGAGCATCAGCTGGACGCGCGGTTCGCGGGCGCGCGTGGTTACGTGGATGCCATCCTGCTGCCCGAGGAAACCCGCGACATCCTCGCGCTGCTGCTCGAGACAACCACTGAATTCACCGGTCCCCACCTCGGGGCCTTCGTGCTGCCGAGTCATCCATGACGCCACGTCGCTGTCTCGTCACGCTGTTCCTGCTGGGGGCCGCCTGCGGCGGCCCATCCACACCTCCCGCCACCACTCCCACCCCACGACCCGCGCCCCCGAGCGGCGCCGCGGCACCCGCGCCGTCCGACGCGACCGCCGCCCCCCCTCGGGGACGCACGCCAGCCTTGCCGCCCGCCGTCGCGCTCATGGCGGGGCTGATGCCCCTGCGGAGCACGGGGGTGGACGAGTTTCGCGCCCAGCACCCCACCTACGACGGGCGCGGCGTGCTCATCGCGATTCTCGACACCGGGATCGATCCGGGCGTCGACGGACTGATCACCACCAGCACCGGCGCGCCGAAGGTCGTCGAGCTGCGCGACTTCTCGGGTGAAGGCCGGGTCACGCTCACCCCGGTCACACCGGCAGCGGACGCCACCGTGTCCGTAGGCGGCCGCAAGCTGGCAGGCACGGGCCGCATCGGGCGGCTCACGAGCGCCGCCACGTGGTACGCCGGGGTGCTGCGCGAGCTGCCGCTCGGCAAGGTCCCGGCAGCGGACCTGAACGGCGACGGAAACAACACCGACGTCTTTCCGGTGATCGTGGTGAAAGCGATCGATGGCTGGGTCGCATTCGTCGACTCGAACCTGGACGGCTCGTTCGAGGACGAGATGCCGCTCCACGACTATCGCGAGGGGCGGGAGACCATCGCCCTCGGCACCAAGCCCATCACGCTCGCGGCCAACTTCGCCGAGGCGAACGGCGTGCCAACGCTCGGTTTCTTCTTCGACACCGGCGGTCACGGTACGCACGTCGCCGGCATCGCGGCGGGGCACAGCCTGTTCAACGTCGCCGGGTTCGACGGCGTCGCGCCGGGCGCGCAGCTCCTGGGCTTGAAGATCGCGAACGCGGCCCGCGGTGGGATCTCG
>DATHGL010000140.1:0-2938 GCA_035317625.1 Gemmatimonadales bacterium
GGCCGAGCGGCATCACGGCGTGGATGCAGCCGCTACCGCCTTCGACCGGGCAGGCGTTCTATGCCTCGCCCTCGGGCTCCGATGGGAATCCCGGTACGCTGGCCGCGCCGTGGAGGTCGCTGTCCAACGTCGGCTCGCTGCAGCCGGGCCAGACTCTCTATTTGCGGGCCGGCACGTACGGAGCACGCGGGACGATCTTTACCTTCGGCTCGAACGGAACGGCTTCAGGGACGATCACCGTCGCGGGTTATCCCGGCGATGGGCGGCCGGTGCTGCTAGGCGCGGTGAGAATGACCGGCCAGTACATTCGATTGGCGAACGTCATTCTCGATGGCCCGACCGGCAGTGTCGGCGGCCCCGGTCCGAACGGTGAGGCGATCCTGCTGATCATGAGCGGCAGCCACACCGAGCTGTCGGGCTCCGAAATCCGATATGACTATTGGCATGCGGGCATCGGCGGAGACGGGGGCTTGGATTACCGGGTGATCGGCAACTATATCCACGACAACGGTGGGGCAGACGGCAGCTACACGGACGACCAGAACAACACGTCGCACGGCATGTACGCGAGCCCGTCGGCCTACGGCCTCATTGCGAATAACGTCTTTGAGCACAACGACGCGAAGGGCTTCATGGCGCGCCATGACGCCAACCATCTGCTGGTCGTCAACAACACCGTCGTCGGCAACGGTCGCTTTGGGATCGATCTCGCCGAGCAGAGCCATGACATCATCGCGGCGAACAACGTCGTGCTGAACAACGGCAATATGGGCAAGGGCGGCGGCGGGATCCAAATGGCCGGGACCGGCCCGTATTATCAGATCAGCAACGTGTATTGGAACAACGACGGTGGCAGCTCGGACGTGCTCGGGGGAACGGTGACCAATGCGCTCATCGCCAATCCCTTGGTCGTGCGGGCCTCGGATGGGAGGATGGCGTATCAGATGGTGGGCGATCCGGGAACGGATTATCACTTGCTCGCCGCGAGCCCCGCGATCGGCCATGCCGATCCGCGGTATGCGCTGCCGTTCGATATGACCGGGAAATGCCGCGGCGTCTTACCCGATGCCGGCGCGTACGCGCGATAGGATGAGTCGCTAGGCACGTCGAGCGTTCCTAGTGGCGTAGCGTTCCTAGTGGCGTAAGGACTGCGGCCTGAGTGCCCCGGTGGGGCGCTCGGGCCGCAGGCTTTCTGGGCGCGCGCAGGCTGGGACGGGGCTGCCATGGGGCGGTTGACCCTGCTCGAGCGGGGCCCGATTTTTGCGCAGTGGGTCGGGCTCGACAGCGGGCGCGTCGCAAAGAGGAGCACATGCGGATTCCCCCACCGGGGCGGCTGCTGGCAGGCGTCATCCCGGCGATCTGCAGCAGTGCCTGTGGCAGTGACAAGGCGGCCGGTCCCGGCCCCGTTCCCACGCACGTCGGCTACTACGCGTTGCCCACGGGCTCGGCGGCCGGGGACGGCAGTGTCGGCCGGCCGTGGGACCTGGCGACCGCGCTCGCCGGGGCAGGAAGAGTGCACCCGGGGGACACCATCTGGCTGCGTGGCGGAGTCTATCGCGGCTACTTCCGCACCAAGCTCAACGGCACGGCGGGCGCCCGGATCATCGTGCGGCAATACCCGGGCGAGCGGGCTACGATCGACGGCACGCTGCGGGCGGAGGGGTCCTACCTCACGTTCTGGGGGTTCGAGATCATGCAGTCGAACCCCGATAGCGTGAACAGCTACGTTCTGCAGGCGTACACCACGGACGGTCGCTTCACCAATCTGGTGTTACACGACGCCGGGATCTCGGGAGTCAGCATGTCGACCACTTCCGGTGCTGGCGTGGAACTGTACGGGTGCATCATCTACAACAACGGCACCCACGAAAACCTCGACCACGGGATCTACGCGCACAACACCACCGCAGCGCTCAAGCATATCGTGGACAACGTGCTCTTCAATAACTACGCCCGAGGGATCCAGATTTACGAAGGCGACTCCTCGGTAATGCGGAACTTCGACGTGGACGGGAACGTGTCGTTCAATAACGGCTCGATTTCGGATTCGTCCACGCGGGTGAACCTGCTGATCAGTGCGCCCACGACCACCTCGGGCATAGTGGCGGAGCGCAACCTGCTGTATTTGTCATCCAGCACCGGCGGCGTCAATATCCGGGTAGGCAATTATGGCTCCGTGTACAATAAAGACATCGTGCTTCGGAACAACTACGCCGCCGGCGGAAGCATCGCCTTACAAATGGAACACGAATGGGATCGGGCGACAGTCGAGAACAACGTGTTTCTCGGCTCGAGCGTCACGGACGAGGTCCGCACGGGAGGCGTGAACGTGGGTGCCGCATACCGATGGGCGGGGAACGCCTACTACCGCAACCCGAGCGCGCTCGCCTGGAAACACGACAGCACGGACTACACGTTCGAGGGCTGGAAGGGTGTGACCGGGCTCGGGGCGTCCGACCTGGCGACCGCGGTCCTGCCGACGACTCCCCAGGTCGTCGTTCGACCCAACAGGTACGAACCGGGGCGGGCGCACATCGTCGTGTACAATTGGGGCCAGGGGGCGAGCGCCGCAGTCGACGTCTCCGGTGTGGTGCGAGTCGGCGCCCCCTACGAGGTGCGGAATGTGCAAGACATCTTCGGGACCCCGATCGCCACGGGCACGTACGCGGGTGGCCTAATCGCCATTCCTATGACCGGGGTGCAGCCCCCGGTGCCGATCGGCCGTGTCGCGCCGCAGGTGGCGCCGCGCACCGCCCCGGATTTCGACGTGTTCCTCATCACCAGCACGCGGTAAGCGCGTGTCTGCCCCAACCTCGCCGGGAGCCGTCGCGCGCGTGGGAGCGTGCGCGCTGTTGTGCCTGGCCGCCGCCACGCGCCCCGAGGGGCCGAGCCCTGGCCGTCCCGTCCGGCCGCCGCTGCATTACGCGGCGCCGGCGGG
>DATHGL010000141.1:0-5359 GCA_035317625.1 Gemmatimonadales bacterium
CAGGACGAGCACGCGGTCCACCGCTTGCTCGAGCGCCCGACCGTTTCGCTCCCACCGGACGGCGAGCACGGCGACCCACGGCTCGGGGGCATGCCCCGGCCACCGCCCGCGGAGCTTTACCGCATCCTTTTCAGTGACTACAACATAATCGCCCCCCGCCGCGGCCCGCGCGAGCCGCTCCACGTCGACCGGGCTGAAAGGGTGATGATCTTGATACGCCACGAGTTGCACGCTCGCGCCGGCCGCCCCAAGCTGCTCCGCGAAGCTGTCCGGATCTGCGATACCGGCTGCCGCCACGACACGCCGCCCCGCGAGCCTCGCGAGCTCGCACGACGCTCCCGACTGCATGCCCTCCAGATGACTGGGCGCCAGCCAGACCGTGCACACGGGCACCGTCCCGTCCAGCCGATCGGCCAGGGCGTTTGCCCTCGCGACCGCCGCTCGCTTCCGCGTCACCACGATCACGTCGGCCCGGCGGAGCGCGTCCCAGCGTTCTCGCCACGGCCCCGCCGGGAGCGGCCACGGCGAACCGGCCACGCTCTCGGCGCTCACAACCGCGATGTTCAGGTCCCGCGCTACACCCAGGAGCTGGTAGGCGTCGTCCAGCACGAGCACCTGGGCGCCCTGGGCGCGGGCATCCCTGGCGCCCGCCACCCGATCCGGGTTCGCCACCACCACGGCCTGTGGGACGAGGCGTCGATGCACCAGCGGCTCGTCCCCCCCGTACCCGCGGAGCAGGATCCCCGGCTTGTGCCCGCGCGCGGCGCAGTAGCCCGCGATCCACGCCGCGAGCGGAGTTTTCCCCGTCCCACCGACCGACAAATTGCCCACGGCGATCGTCGGCAACGGGAGGCGCAGCGCCGGGGGCGAGCACGCCGCCCGGAGCCGCATGGTCGCCCAGTACAGGGCCCCGAGGGGGACGAGCGGCAGCCGCGCGACCCGGGCGGCTGCGGAGTCGCCCCAGAGCCAGCGCACGACTCGCGCGGCACTCACCCGTCGCCCTCCGCTCGTCCCGCGTCCCCTCCGTAGGTGACTTGCGTCAGCGCCCGCTCCGCTGCGGTCATCCCGCGACGCAACGCCTCCTTTCCCTCGTCCACCCCGAACGGCGCGCTGTACGCGATCTCCACCGCGGCGAACGGCCGGGGCAAGCAAAACCGATCCCACGACTCGATCCACCACGCGGACGCGGTGCGTGCCCCCGCGGCGACGACGAGCGCACCGGCGTGCTGCGCCGCGGCCAGCGCGCCCGGCTTCATCCGCTCGGCGGGCCCGCGCGGACCGTCGGGGGTGAGGGCCACCTCGGCGCCGCGGCGCAGATAGCGCACGAGGCCGAGCAGGCCGACCTCGCCGCCGCGTCGCGAGGAGCCGCGGACCACTCGGTACCCCCAGCGCTCGGACAGCTCCGCCAGATACCCGCCGTCGCGATGGCGGCTGATGAGCACGGCCACGCCTTCCTCACGGCGATGGTACAGGAGCGGTAGGAGGCGGCTATGCCACAGGATGTAGATCACCGGCCGGCCGCTCTGCCGGGCCGCCACCACGTGCTCCCACCCCTGGACGCGGAAGCGCCAGGTGGCTGCGAGCAGGCGCACGAGGCCCGCCAGGACGGCCGCGACAAGCGGCTCGGCCCGGCCGAGCTTCACCCGGCGAGCTCCAACGCGAGGGCGGCCACGCGGTCCGCCGCCCCGGGCGGTCCGAGCCGCTGCCGCACGAGTGCCAGGCCCTCGCGTTGGCGCCGGGCCGCTTCGGTCGCGGGATCGAGCAGGGGCAGCACGGCGTCGGCGAGGGCGCGGGGTGTCACCGCGCCCTGCAGCAGCTCGGGGCTCACCTCGCGCTCCGCGATCAGGTTTACGAGGCCGACGTGGGGGACCTGCAGCATGCGGATGGCGATCGCGAACGAGAGCGCGTTCAGGCGGTACGCGATGACCATGGGCACGTCGGCGAGCGCCGCCTCGAGTGTGGTCGTCCCCGACTTGCAGAGGCCGGCGTCCGCCGCGGCGAATACGGTGAGCGGGTCGCCGACCGGCAAGCGGACCGCACCGGGTCTCGGGTAGCGGGCGCGGGGCGTCGCGGCGGCGACGACCTGCACCTCGGGGCGGGCGGCGACAACGCGCGCCGCCGCGTCGCGGAAGGCGGGCCACAGGCGCGTCACTTCCTGCGCCCGACTGCCGGGAAAGAGGCCCAGCACGGGCCGCGCCGGGTCGAGCCCGAGCGTGCGCCGGGCCTCGGCCCGCGGAGGTGGCGGCGCCCGATCCCGCAGCGGATGCCCGACGAACGTGGCCGGGATGCCGTGACCGCTGAAGAACCGCTCCTCAAACGGCAAGATCACCGCCAACCGGCGCACGGTCGCCAGCTTCCGCACCCGCCCCGGTGCCCAGGCCCACATTTGGGGGGCGATGTAGTACAGGACCGGGATGCCCGCCTCGTGGGCCGCCGCGGCCGCGCGCAGATGATAGCCCGGGTAGTCGACCAGGATCACGAGATCGTAGCGCTTGGCGCGGAACGCAGCCCGGACCTGGGCGAGCAGGCGCAGGTGCGCCGGGAGCTTCCACAGCGCCTCGACGAACCCGACGACGGAGAACCGCTCCATGCGGTCCAGGACCGTGGCGCCGGCGGCCGCGAGACCGGGACCGCCGAATGCGTCGACGGTGGCCGCGGGGAGGCGGCGTTTGAGCGCACTGACGACCGCGGCGGCGTGCGCGTCCCCCGACGGCTCGCCCGCCGAGATGTAAATGCGGGGCGCGCGGCTCACGGCCGCGCGGTGGCGAGGGAAGCGAGGGGCGAGGCCTGGACGGCGGCGGCGACGCGGAAGGCGAGCGCCAGGGCCTGGGCCCCCGCGGCGCCCGACACCACGACCTCCTCCTCGCCCCGCACGGCGCCCAGGAAGCTTTCGAGCTCGAGCTGGAGTGGCTCCGCCTCGGGAGCCTCCAAGCGCACGTGCTCCACGATCTGCTCCAGGGTGGTGGCCCCGAAGCCCTGCCACCCCGCCTTCAGACGGAAGAAGTCGCCGCTCCCCTGGGCGAGATCCAGCGAGCAGTACCCGGTCGGCTGGAAGATGCGGAGCTTACGCGTGCGCTCGCGCGACACGCGGCTCGCCGTGAGGTTCGCGATGGCGCCGTTCGAGAACTCGATGCGGGCGTTCGCGATGTCGACGTGCGGCGTCAGAATCGCGACGCCCGTGGCCCGCACGTCCGCGACCGGAGACCGCACCAGCTCGAGCACGAGATCCAGGTCGTGGATCATGAGGTCGAGGATCACGGCCACGTCGGTGCCACGCGGCTGGAACGGGGCGAGCCGGTCGATCTGCAGAAAGCGCGGCTCGTCCAGGTACGGGGCGGCGGCCCGCACGGCGCGGTTGAACCGCTCCACGTGTCCGACTTGCAGCAGGGCGTCATGCGACGCGGCACGCCGCACCAGCTCCTCCGCCGTCGCGAGCGTATCGGCGAGCGGCTTCTCCATGAGCAGCGCGATGCCCCGATCCACCACCGCGAGCCCGACCTCGCCGTGGGCAGGCGTCGGCACCGCGACGGTCACCGCGTCCACGCGGTCGAGCAAGGCTGCGAGCCCCGGATGCGCGACGGTGTCGAGCTGGGCCGCCACCTCGGCAGCCCGCGCCGGGTTCGTGTCGTAGATGCCGGCGAACGCGACGCCCGGCATGCGCCGCAGCAATCGTGCGTGATGGAAGCCGAGGGCGCCGGTGCCGATGACGCCCACCCGCACCGGCTGCCCCGTCCGCCGCGCGCTCACACCATCACTCCCCGCTGCGAGCCCTCGATGAACTTGAGGAAATTCTCCACCTCGGGGATCTGCGGCAGCTCGGCGCGTGCCTTGGCGATCCCCTGGCTCACCGTCATGTCGGAATTGAACAGCAGCCGGTAGGCGCGCTTCAGGGCGAGCTTCACCTCGGGGGCAAACCCGGCGCGCTGCAGCCCGACCGAGTTCAAACCGTACAGGTGCACCGGGTTGCCCACGGCCTTGGTGTAGGGCGGGACGTCCTGGTTCACGCGCGAGCCGCCGCCGACGAACGAAAACGTGCCGATCCGGACGAACTGGTGGATCGGCACGAGCCCGGAGATGATCGCCCGGTCCTCGATGGTGACGTGCCCGGCCATCTGCACCGCGTTGGCGATGATCACGTCGTTGCCGACGACGCAGTCGTGGGCCAGGTGGACGTAGGACATCAGGAAGCAGCGCTGGCCGACGGACGTCTTCCCCGTCGCCGCGGTGCCACGGTTGATGGTGCAGTACTCCCGGATCACGCTCGAGTCGCCCACCTCGACCCACGTGTCCTCACCTTTGTACTTCAGGTCCTGCGGATCGTTGCCGAGCACGCTGCCGTAGCCGATCCTCACGCCGACGCCGAGTTTGACGTTGCGCTCGAGCACGGCGTGAGCGGCGATGTGACACCGCTCCCCCACACTGACGTGGGGACCGATGATGGCGTACGGACCGACCGTGACGTCGCCGGCGATGTGGGCCGTGGGGTCGACGAGGGCGGTCCGGTGGATCACCGATCGACCACCGACGCCATCATGTCCGCCTCCGCCACGATCTGCCCGTCCACGTAGCCCACCCCCTTCATCTTGCACGTCTTGCCGCGGAACTGGACCATTTCGAGCTCGAACCGGATCTGGTCGCCGGGGACGACGGGGCGACGGAACTTCACGTTGTCCAGCGACATGAAGTACACGACCTTGTCCTCGACATTCTGCCCCTCGAAATAGCTCATCAAGAGCATGCCGCCGACCTGCGCCATCGCCTCGATGATGAGCACGCCCGGCATGATCGGATGTCCCGGAAAGTGCCCCTGGAAGAACGGCTCGTTGATCGTGACGTTCTTGATGCCGACGATCCGTTGCTGCCCCTCGACCTCGATGATCCGATCGACGAGCAGGAAGGGATAGCGGTGGGGCAGCACGTCCATGATGCGGCCGATGTCCATCTTGGGCGGTCCGGCGCGGCGGGCCGCGCGCGCCAGCGCCCGCGCCAGGGCGATGTTGCCGCCGTGGCTCGGCCGCGTCGCGATGATGTGCGCGCGCACCCGCGCGCCCGTGAGCGCCAGGTCGCCGAGAATGTCGGCCGCTTTGTGACGGACGAACTCGTCCGGCCAGCGCAGCTTGCCGCCGTTGGCGAGCCCCCGCTCGTCCAGCACGATCGCGTTGGCGCTCGAGGCGCCCTTGATGAGCCCCTTCGCCTGGAGCGCCGCGACTTCCGACGTGAACCCGAAGGTGCGCGCGGCCGCGAGCTCGCGGGCGAAACCCTCCGGCGTCACCGTGAAGCTCCCCGTCTGACACCCGATCAGGGGATGCGGCCACTCGATCGTGACGGTGAGTCGCAGCTCCTTCGCGGGGGCGACGAC
>DATHGL010000142.1:0-2441 GCA_035317625.1 Gemmatimonadales bacterium
ACAGAACGGGCAGGCGCCCGGCTCTCCCGGGTCGTGGGGGGGGGGGCCGGCAACCTGCACGACCGCGCGCGTGCCCGGCAGCGACGCACCGCGCCCCGTTCCGCCCGGACCACTCGCTCCCCCCGCCGCGGCCTTGAATCCCATGGACCTGCTCATGGGCTTGCCGCAATCCGTACAGAACTGCGCGCCGGGGTCGTTGTCGCGGCCGCAATACGGGCAGGCGGTCACTGGCGGAGGTGCTCCACAGAGCGCAAAAGGTAGGGCCTGCCTATGCATTCGGCAAATTGACTGGCCGAAAGGGCCGATGCTACCTTGCGCGTCCTGTGCGATCGGTCGGCGTGCTGTTCGCGAGTATCGTCACCGGATGCGCCGTTCCGCGCACCGGCGGCGCGCCCGTCGCCTCGCCGGCCGCGCCCGTGCGCGAATCGCTACACGTCACTGTCGTCTATCCCGCCCCCACCGACGTCATCCAGTCGCACGACTCGGCGTTCCTGTTCGGCGCGGTGCGCGGTGGCCGAGAGGCTGTACGCCTGGGCATCAACGGGCAGTCGGTGCCTGTGCTCGCGAATGGTGCGTGGATCGCGTGGCTGCCGCTGCCCGACGATACGATCGCGCAATTCCGGATCGCCGCGACGGCAGGCCCCGACTCGACCGGCACGACCTTCATGGCGCGCATCGCGCCGCAGTTCCGACCGCCGCCAAGTCGCGCGGCCTGGATCGACACGACCAGCTTCCGCCCCAGTGGTGCCCTCGCGCTGCCGCTCGGGGAGGGAATCCGTTTGAGCGTGGACGCCGCGCCGGGCGCGTCGGTCCGGCTGGTGCTCCCGTGGGGGTCGAGCGTCCCGCTCGTCGCCGATTCGCTGCACGCGGAGCCGCCGTGGGGCGTGCGCGCCTTCGTGGCCGACACCGGTCCGTATCACCTGCCGCGCGCCGCGGGCCGCTACGTCGGCTGGCTGCCGAGCGCCGCGCTGTGCGCGGACGGTCACACCGCTTGCGCCTCCCTGGTGGTGGCGGTGGGTTCCGACACGGCGACGGCGCGCTGGCCGCTCGGTGTGAGCGTGGTGGACATGACCTTCCCGACGGTCGTCGTCCTGAACGACGACACCGCGCACACCGGCACGACCGACAGCCTGACGCCCGGGCGGGCCATCCCTCACGGGACGTACACGTGGTTCTTGCCCACGGGGACGGTGGCCGTTCTCTCCGGTCGCTGGAACGATCAGGCGCGGCTGCAGCTGTCGCGGGGCACGGTCGCGTGGGTCAACGCCGCCGACCTCCTGTCGCTTGCACCGGGCACGCCGCCGCCGGGCGGCACGGTCGGCTCCGTGCGGCTCGTGCCGGGCCCCAAGGCCGTCACGCTGCGCGTGCCGCTGCCGACCCGGCTCCCGTTCCAGGTCACCGAGGCGGAGCGCAAGATCATGCTGCGCCTGTACGGCGGCGCGTCCGACATCAACTGGATGCAGTACGGTGGGACCGACCCGCTGGTCACGCGCATGAGCTACGCCCAGCCGGTGGCCGACGAAGTGACGATTACGCTCGAGCTGGCGCAGCGCGTCTGGGGGTACCGGGCGCGCTTCGACGGCCGAGACCTGCTGCTCGAGATCCGCCGCCCCCCCCGGCTCGATCCCGAGCACCCGCTCCGTGGCCGGACCGTCGTGCTCGATCCCGGCCATCCGCCGCTCGGCGCCACGGGACCGACGGGCCTGTGGGAGCCGGTGGCTACACTGGCCGTCGCGCTCAAGGCGCAGACCCTGCTGCAACGCGCCGGCGCTACCGCGCTGCTGACCCGCACCGACTCGACGCCGCTCGAGCTGTACCCCCGCACCCATTTCGCGGAGCTGCACGACGCCGATGTGCTCGTGTCCATCCACGCCAACGCCCTGCCGGACGGCGTGAATCCCTTCACCAATAACGGCACCAGCGTGTACTACTTCCAGCCGCGCAGCGCCCAGCTGGCGCGCGAGCTGGATCGTGCGTTGATCGCGGAGCTCCGAGTGCGCGACCTCGGCATGGGCCGGGGGGACTATGCGATGGTGCGTCCGACATGGATGCCCGCGGCCTTGACCGAAGGGCTGTTCATCATGCTACCCGAGCAGGAGGCCATACTCGCGAGCGAGGACGGGCAGTGGCGGTATGCACGGGGGGTTGTGCGCGGAATCGAGAACTTTTTGCGCGAGCGGGCGAGGGAGCCGTGACAATGCGGAATGCTTCCGCGTTCCGCCTTCTCTTGCTCCTGGTGCTCGCCACCCGCGCCGAGGCCCAGGTCGACCCCTCCGGCTCCTGGCGCACCCTCCACACGCCCCACTTCCGCATCCACTTTCGGCCCGCCTATCGTGCGGCCGCGCTGACGGAGGCCCGCGAGGCAGAGCGGTCCTACCGCGTGCTGGCCGCTGAGCTGCACCCGCCGCGCGGCGTCGTGGACATCACCCTCGCCGACGACA
>DATHGL010000143.1:0-3661 GCA_035317625.1 Gemmatimonadales bacterium
GCTTCAGGGCGCCCAGGTGCGTGGTCGCGAGCGTCACCGCGCGCCGACGCGTGAGCGTCTTCAGGATGGCCGCGGCGAGCGCACCTCCCTCGGCCGGGTCGGTGCCGCTCCCGATCTCGTCGAGTAACACGAGCGAGCCCGGACCCGCGTGCTCGAGAATATCGCGCAGCTGGGCGAGGTGGGCGGAAAAGGTGGACAGACTCGCGGCGATGGACTGCCGGTCTCCGATATCCGCGAACACGCCGGTGAACACGGGGAGCGTGGACTGCGGCCCGAGCGGCGGGATGATCCCGCTCTGCGCCATGAGGCACAGCAGTCCCACCGCCTTGATGAGCACCGTCTTGCCGCCGGTGTTCGGGCCCGACACGAGGATCGTGCATTCATCCGCTGCGAGCAGCAGATCGAACGGCACAACGGGCATGGCATCGGTCACCAACAGCGGATGCCGACCGTTCCGAATCTCGAGCGGTCCCGTGGCGATCGCGGGGGCGAAGCCATTGACCTCCACCGCGTAGCGGGCCCGGGCGCACAGGTCGTCGAACGCCACGCACATCTCCCACGCGGCCGCGATCGCGTCGCGGTGGGGGCGGAGGGCGTCGGTCAGCTCGCGCAGCACGCGCAACACCTCGCGCTGTTGGTCCGCCTCGGCGGCGCGCAGGGCGTTGCCGAGCTCGATGACTTCGGGCGGCTCGACGAACACCGTGGAGCGCGTCGCCGACTCGTCGTGCACGATGCCCCCGATGCGCGCGCGGGCGGTACTGCGGACCGGAATGACGTACCGCCCGCCGCGGACGGTGACGGCCGCATCGGGGGCGCGCTCGGTCGGGTCGAGCGCGCCGAGCAGGGCCTCCAGCTTCTGCACGAGGCGCTGGCGCGCCTCGCGCACCGCCCGGCGGGCGCGGGCGAGGGCGCGCGACGCACCGTCCCGCACCTGCCCGTCGGGATCGAGCGAGTCGGCGAGCCGCTGCTCGAGCTCGCGCGGAGGCGGGTCGACCCGCAGCGCGGCGGTACGCGGTGCGTCGGCGGCCAGGCGAACCAGGTCTGCTGCCACGACGCGCGCCGCGACGAGCGCCAGGCCCAGCTCCGCCAGGACGGGGCCGTCGAGGGCGCTGCCCGGCACGCCCAGCAGCTCGAGCGTGGTGCCGATGTCGGGGACGGGCTCGGCGCGGAGGGCATCATCGGTGAGGAAGAGCGCGGCGAGCTCGGTGACCTGCGCCAGCGCCGCACGAATGGCGGCGAGATCGGTGGCGGGCGTGCGGTGCCGGACTCGAGCGGCGCCGAGCGGCCCGGCGGCGTGCGCCGCTACACGCTCCAACGCGGCGGCAAACTCGAGAGTCTCCAACACGGAGGGTGCGACCCCTCCCCCGACGCTCATACGGCGGCCGCCAGCTCCTCGCGGACGATCTGGTTCACGAGCTTGCCGTCCGCCCGCCCCTTGAACTTCGGCATCACCTGTCCCATGACCTTCCCGAGATCCTTGGTGCCCGCGGCGATGGTCTCGCGCACCGCGCGCCGGATCTCCTCAGGATCGACCGCGGCCGGCAGGAACTCTTCGAGCGCCTTCACTTCTCCCAGCTCCGCCTCGGCCCGATCGAGTCGGCCGACAGCGGTGTATTGCTCGGCGGCCTCGCGACGCCGCCTGATGCCGCGCCGCAGCACCTCGGCGGTCTCGTCGTCCGAGACGGGGTGCTGGAGCTCGAATTCGCGGTTCTTGAGGTCTGCGAGGATCGTGGAGAGGAGAAGGGTACGCGCCTGATCTCGATGTTTCCGGGCTTGGTTCATCGCGGCGCGGAGTCGCTCGGGCAGGCTCGCCACGTTACGCGGGGCGCGGGTGCCAGGTCTGGCGGCGCGCCGCGCTCATTTTCCGCTTGCGCCGCTCGCTCGGCTTCTCGTAATGACGGTGCTTGCGCAGGTCTGCCAGGATCCCAGCCTTTTCGCACTTCGTCTTGAAACGCTTCAGGGCATGCTCAAAGCGCTCGTCATCATGGATGATGACTTCCGGCATGATCCTCTCGCTAACTATGACCGACACAAAAACTTAGCCGACCACCGGGAGCGGTGCAACCCCGTCACCCCGGCGGCCACGTCATGGGCCGACCACCCAGGACGTGGAGGTGGAGATGGTACACCGTCTGCCCGCCGTCGGTGTTGGTGTTCACCACCACGCGATAGCCCTTGTCCGCCACTCCGGCGTCGCGCGCCACCTCGCGCGCGAAGCCGAGCAGACGCCCGAGCAAGCCGGCGTCATGGGCGTCATTGAGCGTGGCCACGTGATACGTCGGGATCACGAGGACGTGGGTCGGCGCCTGCGGGTGCTGATCCTTGAAGGCGAGCATCCCGTCGCCGCGCTTCACGACGGTCGACGGAATCTCGCCGGCGGCAATCCGACAGAACACGCAACCGGCGGCCATGATCCGTCCCTAGCCCCCGAACGCCTGGCGCAGCTGCTCCCAGAACTTCCTGCCGGCGTGCCCTTCGGACGGCGGGGCGCTTTCGACTTGTTGCAATTGCTCGAGCAGCGCGCGCTGCTCCGGCGTGAGCTTGACCGGCGTCCAGACGTGGACCCGGACGTGCAGATCGCCGCGCCCGCCCTCGCCCACGCGCGGCAGGCCCTTGCCGCGCAGGCGATAGACCGCGCCGGTCTGTGTGCCCGGCTGGATCTTGAGCGTCGCGTCGCCGTACGGGGTCGGGACGTCGAGCTCCGCGCCCAGCGCCGCCTGGCTGAACGAGACCGCCAAGTCGTAGATCAAGTCGTCGCCCTGGCGCTCGAAGCGCGTGTCCTCGGCGATGTCGAGGACCGCGATCAGATCACCCGGGGGACCGTTGCGCGACCCGGGCACGCCGTGCCCCCGCATGGTGAGGTAGTGATGGTCGGCGACGCCCGCGGGGACGTTGATCTCGAGCTCCTTCTCCGCGCGCACCCGCCCGTCGCCCTGACACTTGGCACAGGGATGGAGAACGACGCTGCCTTCCCCGGCGCAGCTCGGGCACGGCGACACGGAGACGAACTGCCCGAACATCGAGCGCGCGGCACGTCGCACCTCACCCGAGCCGCCGCAGGTGCCGCACTTCGTCGCCGCCCGGCCCGGCTCGGCTCCCATGCCGCCGCAGGCGGTGCAACGCTCGAGCGTGCGCACCTTCACTCTCTTGGTGGTCCCGGTCGCGACCTCGGCGAGGCTGAGCTTGAGCGTGACCTTCAGGTCCTGGCCGTGGCGTTCGCGGCGGGCCCGCTCGCCGCCGCCAAAGAACGCGTCGAAGCCACCGAGGCCGCCGAAGTCGCGCATGAAGATGTTGAGCGCCTCGGAGAGGTCGAAATGCGCGAACCCGCCCGCCCCGGGCCCGCCCCCCCGCACCCCTGCCACGCCGTAGCGATCGTACGCCGCGCGCTTGTCGGGATCGCGCAGCACCTCGTAGGCCTCGGTGATCTCCTTGAACTTCGCCTCGGCCGCGTCCTTCTCGGCGGCCGCGACCCGATCGGGATGGTGCTGCATCGCTAGACGGCGGTAGGCCTTCTTGACCTCCGCCTCGTTCGCGTCGCGGGCTACCCCAAGGAGGGCGTAGTAGTCTTGCGTCACTCGAGCAGCTCACCCACCAGGCGGCTCGTGTGATCCACGAGCGCGACGATCTTGTCGTAGGGCATGCGGGTCGGGCCCATCACGCC
>DATHGL010000144.1:0-2148 GCA_035317625.1 Gemmatimonadales bacterium
CGGGCTACACGCTGCGCGCCACCGGAACCGGCCTCACCGTCACGAGCGCGCCGTTCACGATCGTGGCGGGCAGCGCGACGCAGATCGCGGTCAACGCGGGAGACAACCAGACGCAGCCGGCTGGCACGGCGGTCCCCATTCGGCCATCCGTGATCGTCAAGGACTCGACGGGGAATCCCGTCGCCGGTGTCGCGGTCACGTTCGCGGTCGCACCGGGGAACGGCAGCATCACCGGCGCGAGTCAGACCACCAACGCGAGCGGCATCGCCACGGTGGGGAGCTGGACCCTCGCGACTGCGGCGCGCACGAATACCCTCACCGCGGCGTCCACGGGCCTCGCCGGCAGCCCGGTCCAGTTCATTGCCACGGGCACGGCGGGTGACGCGGGCAGCATCGCCTTGCACGGCGGAAACGGTCAGTCGGCCACGGTCGGGACCGCTGTGGCGACGGTTCCGTCGGTGATTGTCCGGGATCAGTTCAACAATCCGGTGGCGGGTGTCTCGGTCACGTTCGCGGTCGTGTCGGGGGGCGGTACCGTGGTCCCGACGACGGCGGTGACGACCAACGCGGGCGGGATCGCGACCGTGACCTCGTGGACCCTGGGGACCACGGCCGGGACCAACACCCTGCGCGCCATTTCGCCGGGGCTCAATGGCAATCCGGTCGACTTCACCGCCACCGGCAGGGCGGCGGCGCCGAGCGCGAGCCGATCGCTGGTCGCGGCGGTTCCGGGGACGATCGCCGCGAGCGCGGGTTCGAGCGCCGCGACCATCACGGTGACGGTGCGGGACGATTTCGACAACCCCGTGAGCGGGGCGAGCGTCACGTTGTCGGCGACCGGCGCGTCGAACGCCTTGACGCAGCCGGTCGGCACGACCAACGCGAGCGGGCAGATCACGGGCACCCTGAGCTCGACGGCGGCGGGCACGAAGACGGTCACCGCCACCGTGAATGGGACGTTCGTGGTGACCGAGACCGCGGCCGTGACCGTGACCGCGGGCGCGGTCTCGGCCTCTCAGTCTACCGTCGCCGCGGCGCCGACGTCGATCGCGGCGGGGAGCGCCACGTCGACTATCACGGTGACGGCGAAGGACGCCCACGGGAATCCGATCGAGGGGGCGACGGTCGTCCTCGCCGCCACCCCGACGACGGGGAACGCCCTCACGCAGCCGGTCGGGACGACGAATGCGAGCGGCGTGGCGACGGGGACGCTCGCCTCCACCGCCGCCGGCGACAAGACCGTGTCGGCGACTATCAACAACTCGGTTGCCGTCGCGCAGACGGTCACGGTCACCGTCACACCCGGCGGCGTCTCTGCGTCCCAATCCACGGTCGTCGCGGCGCCGACGTCGATCGCGGCCGGGAGCGGGTCCTCGACGATCACCGTGACGGCGCGGGACGCGAGCGGGAACCCGATTCAAGGCGTGACGGTCACGCTCGCGGCCTCGCCGGCCGCGGGGAGCACACTGACTCAAGCCCCGGGGACCACGAACGCCAGCGGCGTGGCGACGGGCACGCTGAGCTCGACCGCGGCTGGATTGAAGACGGTCTCGGCGACGATCGGGCCGGTTGCGATCACGCAGACCGCGACGGTGACGGTGACGGCCGGCGCTGCCGCCGTCATCGCCGGCAACAGCATGAACCCGCAGTCGGCGACGGTAGGGACCGCAGTCGACTCGCGGCCCTCGGTGATCGTACGGGATGCGGGCGGCAATCCGGTCGCGGGGGTGGCGGTGACGTTCGCGGTCGCAGCCGGGAACGGCAGCATCACCGGCGCGAACCAGACCACCAACGCGAGCGGCATCGCGACGGTCGGGAGCTGGACGCTCCCCACGGCCGCGCGAGAGAACACCCTCACGGCGACGGCCGCGGGAAGCAGGATTAGCGGCAACCCGGTCACGTTCACGGCGACCGGCACGGCGGGCGCGGCGACGCAGCTCGTGATCACGACGCCGCCGTCGATCAGCGCGCAGAGTGGGGTGGCGTTCCTCCAGCAGCCGGTGATTCAGCTCCAGGATGCCAGCAGCAACCCCGTCAGCCAGGCCGGGGTGGTGGTGACGGCCACGGTCAGTCCGGCGGGGGCGACCGCGAGCAGCAATAGCGCGACGACGGGGACGAGCGGGGCGGCGACGTTCAGCGGCCTGGCGA
>DATHGL010000145.1:0-2103 GCA_035317625.1 Gemmatimonadales bacterium
GGGGAGTGCGTACTAATGAAAGCGACCGATATCCGCCGCGGTCACGTGATCATGCTCGAAGGGCAGCCGTGCCGCGTCATGGACTTCACCCACCGCACGCCGGGCAATCTGCGCGCCTTCGTCCAGGTGCGGCTCCGCAACCTCGTCACGGGGAACACCTTTGACACGCGTCTCGCCGCCACCGACTTCGTGGACGAGGCACCGCTCGAGACCAAAGAGTTCCAGGTACTGTACCGCGACCAGGGCGGTGTGCACGTGATGGACACCACGAGCTACGAGCAGCACACCCTCGACAACGAAGCCGTGGGTGATCACGCCGACTGGCTGCAGCCCGAGATGCACATCCAGGTCGAATGGCTGAACGGTCGTCCCGTGGGCATCGAGCTGCCATCGGTGGTGGAGCTGACCGTGGCGCAGACCTCTCCGGTGATGCGGGGCGCCACCAAAACGGCCAGCACCAAGCCCGCGAAGCTCTCGAACGGCGTGACGATCCAGGTGCCGGAGTTCATCTCCGAGGGGGAAAAGGTGCGGGTGGATCCGCGCGAGGGCGCCTACCTGGAGCGCGCCAAGTAGTCATGCGCACGGCGGCACGCCTCGCCACGCTCGGTACGGAACAGGCCTACACGGTGCTCGCCGCCGCCAAGCGGCTCGAGGCCCGGGGCCATACGGTGGTGCACCTGGAAATCGGGGAGCCCGACATGCCGACGCCGCCCCACGTGGTGGAGGCGGGGGTGCGCGCGCTGCGCGACGGCTTCACCCGGTACGCGCTGGCGGCGGGCGTTCCCGAGCTGCGCGAGGCGATCGCGCGCTCGCTCGCCGCGCGCGGCGTGCGGGCGACGGCGGAGAACGTGGTGGTGACGCCGGGCGCGAAGCCGATTCTGTTCTGCACGGTGCTCGCGCTCGTCGGGCCGGGGGACGAGGTGCTGTGTCCTGATCCGGGGTTTCCGATCTACGAGTCGGTGGTGCGGTTCGCCGGCGGACGGCCGATCTATTACCCGCTCGACGAGACGCGGGCGTTCGCGCCGCATCTGGCGGCGATCGCCGAGCGGATCACGCCGCGCACTCGCGTGCTCGTTCTCAATCTGCCGCACAACCCCACGGGTGGCGTCGCCACGGGGGGCGACCTCGCCACGCTCGCCGAGCTGGCCCAGCGCCACGATCTCTGGGTGATCTCGGACGAGGTGTACGGCAGAGTGCGCTACGACGGCCGCTGCGACAGTATCGCCGCGCTGCCGGGGATGGCGGAGCGCACCGTGATCGTGGACGGGTTCTCGAAGACGTACGCGATGACGGGCTGGCGACTCGGCTACGGCGTGATGCCGGTCGCGCTGACCGAGCCGATGACCACGCTCGTCATCAACAACGTTTCCTGCACCGCGACCTTCGTGCAGTACGCCGGGATCGCGGCGCTCACCGGCCCGCAGGATCCGGTCACGCGCATGGTCGCGGGGCTCGAGGGGAAACGCGATCTCCTGGTCCGGGGCCTCAACGCGATCGACGGGATCCGCTGCGCGACGCCGGCGGGCGCGTTCTATTGTTTCCCCGACATTGGCGGGGTGCTCGAGCGCACCGGACTCACCTGCGAGTCCTTCGCCGAGCGGTTGCTGGCCGAGCACCACACCGCGGTGCTGGCGGGCACGGCATTCGGGCCGGGCGGGGAGGGGCACCTGCGGGTGTGCTACGCCACGGAGCGGGCGGAGCTCGAGCGCGCCCTCGCCGCCATCCGCGGCTTCGTGGGCTCCTTGACGCCGGCGGGCGCCGGGCTAACTTAACGGGACAATCGACGTTTCGTGGTGATTTGCCGCGTATTGCCGCCACGTTAAACAAGGTGCTAAAAAGCGACCGCCCGCGGCAGTTGTTGCCGGGGTTTTTTTGTTGAGGTCCAGATGCCGGCCATGCCGTCCACCATCGCTGCCGTACCGCTCACCGCGCGGCCCCTGCGGTGCCGCAACTGCCGCGCCGAGCACGCCCCGGCGCCAATCGCGATTTGCGAGCAGTGTCTCGGGCCGCTCGATCCCGTGTACGACCCGGCCCGCGCCCTGCCCGACCGCGAGGCCATCGAACGCCGGGCGCCCTCCCTGTGGCGCTACAAGGAGTGGCTGC
>DATHGL010000146.1:0-2511 GCA_035317625.1 Gemmatimonadales bacterium
GCGCGGCTCATCGGCTACGCAGCGGCCGAGCAGCGCGTCGTCGTTCCTGCCGGGCAGACGGTCACCGTCGATTTCAAGCTCACCGCGACGCCGCTCGCCCTCAACGAGGTGGTCGTAGTGGGCGCCCGCACGTCGCGCACCGCGGTCGAGACGCCCGTCCCGGTGGACGTGATCACCTCCCAGGAGATGCAGGAGAACGGCCACACGGAGGTGAACCAAATCCTCGCGACGCTCGCGCCGTCGTTCAACGCGTCACATCAGACCATCGCGGACGGCTCCGACCACATCAACCCGGCGAGTCTGCGGGGGCTCGGCCCCGACCAGGTGCTCGTGTTGGTGAATGGCAAGCGGCGGCATCCGCCGGCGCTGGTGCACGTCAACGGGACGTTCGGTCGGGGGACCGTGGGCGTGGACCTGAACGCCCTTCCCGCGGCGGCGATTGAGCGGATCGAGGTGTTGCGCGACGGCGCCGCGGCCCAGTACGGCTCGGATGCAATCGCCGGAGTGATCAACATCGTGCTCAAAGACCGAGCCTCGGGTATTCAGGCGTCAAGCGTGGCTGGGGTCACGGGCGAGGGAGACGGGGAGGAAGTGAGAGGTGACATGAACCTCGGGTTCGGAATCGGCGAGCGTGGCTTCTTGAACGTGACCGCCGAGTACCTCGACCGCCAGGCGACCGACCGGCGGGACCATATTCAGGCCCGATCTTCGTGCGCCCGGTTCCCGCAGCGTACACGGATTCGCTGCGGCAGATCGACCAGGACTCGCTCACGGCCTACGGGCTGACCCGGGGTGACTTTTCCATGCGCATCGGCCAGGCCGCGGCGACGTTCGGGACGGCGTTCTACAACGCGATGGTCCCGCTCTCGGCCAACGCGGAGTTCTACAGTTTCGGCGGATTCTCGAATCGCGCGGGCGACGCAGGTGCGTTCCGGCGGTTTCCCGATCAGGACATGCAGGTCACGCCTGAGATCTTTCGTTACGGCTTCCTTCCCCTGATCAACACGGGGATGACCGACCGCTCGGTCAGCGCGGGTGTTCGTGGCAGCACGAACGGCTGGGACGTGGACTTCTCCCTGACGCATGGTAGGAACGACTTCCAGTTCCTCATCGAAAACACCGTCAACGCCTCCATGGGGGCTTCGAGTCCCACGACCTTCAACGCGGGGCGGCTCGGCTTCGCGCAGACGGTAGGAAACCTCGACCTCGTGCGTCCGCTGACCTTGCCCGCCGTGAAGGCGATGTCGCTCGTGGTGGGAGGCGAGTTCCGCCTGGAGACGTATCGGATCGAGGCAGGCGACGAGCCTTCGTGGCTGCTGGGGCCGGACTCGACGGCAGGTGGGCAGCCCAAGCTCGCAGGTGCGCAGGGGTTCCCAGGGTTCCAGCCGTCCAACGAGATCAACCGGCCTCGCACGAGCATCGGCGCGTACGCCGGCCTCGAGAGCCAGTTGAGCAATCGGGTGACGCTCGACGTGGGCGGCCGCTACGAGAATTACAGCGACTTCGGCAGCACGGTGACGGGCAAGGTCGCGGCGCGGCTCGATGTGGTGCCGGGCCTTGCCCTGCGCGGCGCCGTGAGCAACGGTTTCCGAGCGCCCTCGCTCCATCAGGTGTGGTTCAACAATGTGAGCACGCAGTTTGTCACGGTCGCGGGGGCACTCGAGCCGCAGCAAGTGCTGACGAGCAGCAACCCGAGCCGGGTGACCGAGGCGTTCGGCATTCCCCCGCTGAAGGAGGAGACCTCGCTGAACGTGAGCCTGGGCGCGACCTGGCGCCCGCGGGACAACCTGTCGATCACGGCCGACGCCTATCACATCTCGATCGATGACCGGATCGTGATCACGAGCCAGTTCACGACCGCGGACACGATCGTCCAGCGGATCCTCTCGCCATTCCCCGGCGTGGGGCGAGCCCAGTTCTTCGCGAACGCCGTTGACACTCGCACGCGAGGCGTCGACGTCGTCGTCGCCTATGCGAAGGCACTCGGCCCGGGCACGTTGAACCTGACCGCCGCCGCGACGTTCACGAATACGAAGGTTGAGCGGATCAACATCCCGGACGCCATGCGGAGCATCTTCGCCAACGGCGACACGAATGTCATCAAGAATCTCATCCTGAACCGCGAGGATCGGAATCGGCTCGAGGACGGGTTACCGCGCGAAAAGGGAACGCTTTCCGCACGATACGCACTGGGGCGCTTCAGCGGGCTGGCTCGCGCGACCTACTACGGCGTCATCCACTACCGCAACCCCAGCGGGCCTGCCGGCGACGAGCGCTTCGGCGCAAAGACGCTCTTCGACCTGGACCTAGGGTACGACGTTGGTCGCGGCCTGAAGGTCAACGTCGGCGGGTCGAACATTTTCGATGTGTATCCGGACCAGCAGATCAAAGCGGGCAATATCAGTTTCGGCCGCTTCATCTACAGCCGCCGGGTCACGCAGTTCGGGATGAACGGCGGGTTCTACTACGCGCGGCTGCTGTTGAGCCTGTAAGGCCTGAGGGCGGTCAGGC